>JAFXLS010000075.1 GCA_017530965.1 Fibrobacter sp. | reverse complement strand
GTGCCGGTGACCAGGGCATGATGTTCGGTTACGCCGTGAACGAAACCAAGGAATTGATGCCGCTCCCGATCAGCCTCGCCCACAAGCTCATGGAAGAAATCCAGAACCTCCGCGAAAAGGGCAAGATCAAGTGGCTCCGCCCGGACGCCAAGTCCCAGGTGACTGTTGAATATGATGAAAACGACAAGCCGGTCCGCGTGGACACGGTCGTGATTTCTACCCAGCACGACGAATTCGTGAACGGCAAGGAACTCAAGCATGCCACCATCGAAAAGGAAATCATCGAAAAACTCATCAAGAAGGTAATTCCGGCCAAGCTCCTCGACAAGAAGACCCGTTACCTCGTGAACCCCACCGGCAAGTTCGTAGTCGGTGGTCCGCACGGTGACTGCGGCCTCACTGGTCGTAAGATTATCGTCGACACCTACGGTGGCATGGGTCGTCACGGTGGTGGCGCATTCAGCGGCAAGGACCCGTCCAAGGTCGACCGTAGCGCCGCTTATGCCGCTCGCTATGTGGCAAAGAACATTGTGGCTGCAGGCCTCGCCTACCGTTGCGAAGTCCAGCTCGCCTACGCTATCGGTTACTCCAAGCCGGTGTCCGTTCTCGTGAACACCTTCGGCACGGGTAAGATCAGCGACCGCGAAATCGAAGCCTTTGTCACCAAGACCTTCGACCTCTCTCCGGCAGGCATCGTGAAGATGCTCGACCTGAAGAAGCCGGGCTACCAGGCTACCGCAGCACTTGGCCACTTCGGCCGCACGGGCGCCCGCTTCACCTGGGAAAAGACTGATAAAGCAGCGGCTTTGAAGAAACTCGCAAAAATCTAAGCAACTCGCTCCCACCTAAAGGTGGCCATGTCCACATAAGCACTAAAGTGCTAAGTGGCCAAAGGTCGTACCACGACTCATTAAGATGAGTCGCTTGTGGCTCACAGAAGCGTTTTCTCAAGACAAAACAATTAAGGCTCGTCGAATGACGAGTCTCTTTTATTTTCATTTGTTGCGCAGTTATTGTTCGCGAGCTTTAATGTTTACTTCTTCTTTTTAGCTGAAGCCTTTTTCTTCTTGTCCTTCATTTCAACGCGGCGGCTACCGGAGCGCAAGCGTTCCCACGGGCCAAAGCTGGACATGGGGAAAAGGAACACGTAGAACCAAGCTGCAACGGCCACGAACCAAGCAACCGACAAGGGCCAATAAATGCCACCGGGCATATCCACAGAAACCGTAACATCCAGCAGCAAGGCGCCCACAAGCACGGGCACAAGCAGCTGTTTTGCAGACTTCACGAGAGCGCCCGCTTGAGGAACTCCGGCACCGAGATGTTTCCCAGCCACTAGGGCATAAGCCATAGAAACAGCAAAGCCGAAAGCCGAGGACACGCCCCAAACAAGATCCTTCGGAACATCAGGAGTACTCGGAAGCAAGTTCAGCAACACTCCCAAGAAAATCCACAAGAGCGCAAAGGGGAACAACATGCATGCCAGAGACATCTTCACAAAAAGGAACAGCACCAGCGAAATCACCGCCAACACGCCATACATGGGAATGGCCATGTCTTCGCCACCGCCCAACACATAGAGAGCCACAAAGAAAAGGAGCGGAGCCACAACGGACGCGAACCCAGCGCGAAGCCCTCCAAAAACAAACAGCATCACAATGCAGGCCACGCTAGCGACAATCAAATGCTGCGAAGAACTCCAAAGGCCCTGCAAATTTTCGATACCGAAAAACCACATGCCAAATCTTTCCGAAGCGGCAATCGGGAATGCAACCATTTCGTCCCAAGACTTTGCAAGCATCGTCACGGACGCAACAACCATCACCACCAGCGTTATCAACCGGAAACGCAGCATCAATTCCAAAAATTTCTGTACCTTTCCCGGTTTTTCCCTTAAATCCATAATTACCTCGAAATCAATAGTTTCTGTTTTTTAGTCCAAGTCTTCTTTCCGAAATTCTCGTTAGCAGCCACGGTACTGCGAACCACATAGTGGTACAAACCGTTAGCAAGCAGACGCCCGTGATTATCATGACCATTCCAATGAGTCACTCCCGAAACGGCATCCTTCAGCACCCGGACCAGTTTACCGTTCTGGTTATAGATAAAGATATCCACCTTGGAGCTTCTGTCATCGGGAGTCAAGTTCTTGAAATAGAAGGTCGTTCCCTTTTTACCCATGGGGTTCGGCGCATTGAATACGTCGGCAAGGCCAGCCTCCATATCATCCGTAATTTCAAGATTCAAGGTCTTGGTAGACTCGTTGTCCAAGACATCCTTTGCAAACACCTTGAACACGTATTTGCCGGCAGGATACTGTTCAGAGCTAAAGTTCATGCGCAACTTCGCACGCTTCGAAGTCTGTTCCAGATAAGGCCAGGGGTGGAACGGATCCTGGACGCCCACGACTTCAAAGGAAATACCTTCATCGGCCTGTTCCCTATAGTCGAGGGCCGTAGAATCTTCCACAATCACCTGCAGGCATGCGGGAGATTGCAACTTGACCGTTTCACCATCGGAAAAATTAGTCGCAATTCCACCACCATAACAGGACTGCACTTGAATCGACGGAGGCAACGTATCATTCAGCGAATCCGCATAATCCGAAATACCGCTGATGACCAGGTTTCTAAGCCACGTACGACCCACAGAAGCTTCGCTAGAAGAATAGGCCCAGGCGCTAAATTCCGCGGACGTATCCCCAATAGATATCTTGCGGGGGGTCACGAAGTCTGTAGTGAACTTACCACCCTTGACAGGAATCTTCTCTGAATAAATCAGGCCGCCATCATAGAATACGTCAAGGGAATCTTCGTTCACCTGGAGATCCATCTTCTTGTTCGTACGGCCTTCGCGCAATACCAGGTCTACGAATCCGTCGTTCATGCCTTCCACGGTGCCGGACAATTTCATATGGTCAAGGGCTTTTATGGAATCCAAGGTTTCATCCAGCGTAATTTTCCAATCGCTGCTGGGCATACGAATCACCGGTTCCCCTAAAAGCACATAACGTTCATTATTATAGCGCTGTCTTCCATAAGTCATGCTTGCAGATCTTTTGGTTTTGAGCATCGCCATGCCAATGGTTTCGCCGTTTTCCATCAAAGCATTCAACAAAAGGTCCGTTCCGAAATTCGAATTGTAATCCGCAAAGGTTTCACGGGAGGCTCCAACAGACACAATGGAACCCGCCCTCGGTGCCAACAGGAATTCTTCAGAAAGGGAGCGCGCATTGCCTTCATCAAATCGGCCCACCGTACAAGAGAAAGATCCCAGAATGGTATAACGTCCCCTGTTCGAAAGTTTTGCAAGATAGCTGGGCTTCAAGAGGCCTTCACTAGCCCAGTCCGTCTTGGAGCCGTGGCCAAAGTAGGTCGTAAACAAGGCGCCCTGATTCAAGACATTGATAAAGTCTTCGGCAGCATCCTTCTTTTGACCCGCAGCATCTTCGGCATAATCCAAAAGGTAAATCTTCTTGAAGTTCCAGCGTTCACCCTTGACTTCAGCCATTTTGTCAATGGCCTGCACAAGGGTTTCCTGATACCAGGTATGCTTTGTCTTATCTTCTACGCCGCTATTCTTGGCATCGTCAGCCGTATGCAACATCGTTGCACGCCAGTCGGAATAATCCATGACACCTTTCTTTTCGTAATCCTTCGCCTTTTCGATATAGTCCGCAAATTCGGTCACCGAAGCAATGGGCAGTCGGCCCACCGCTACATCCAAATCGTATTCACCATACTGAACCACTTCGCCGGAATCAAGGACACCGAAGAAGTCTTCATACACACCGTCTTCTTTTTCGAAGGGCGGGAAATAGGAAGTCGCCAATTTGCTATCGAAGCCACGGTAATCAAAATTACCGGCGCCCACAAGCAACACATACTTGAAATTCGGACACACGGAATAGACATAGGCAATGTAGTTACGGACTGCCACCGGCGACACGCGGCCTGCCGTATAGCGGTTGTAAATATCTTCGAGAGCAACCACCGATGTGGGGAATGTTCCCACGGCAGAGCCGTCATTACGGAATTCCGCCAAGACCTTAGCCGATTCGATGAATTCGTTAGGAGAGATAATCAAGTATTCTAACTTCGAATTGGGCCTAGACAAATCCGACAATACCCCACTGCCATAAGCAGGCAAGCCTTCCACCGTCAGGCCCGAGCGATAAACTTTCTCCCGAACGGCCAGATACCTGACATCTTCACCAGCAGCAATGCTATCCTTCGCAACAGCCCCCGAAGCATTGAGGAATCCCACCGGTCTCATATTCGAGAACTTCATGACCTTTGTCTTGGAGGGGACAGGGACATTGATAATACCCGAGACAGAACCGCCCGGCAAAAGCCATTCCGCAGAATCCACGACGGGGTTCCACTGGTATGCAATCGTAAAGCCGTCAAATCGGTCAAACTGTCTATCGTTAGGGAGCAATTCCAAGACATACTGATTGTTTTTCTCAATGAATCCGGGATTGTCGATGCGGAAGTTGCCTCCAGGAATGAGCGTCGTTTCGGAACGTTCAATGCGATTTCCGTTCACTTCCATGGCGAACATGATCGAATCCATGCGCGTAGCATAACTTTCTTGAGAAAGCGTCAAATTGTCAGGCTGGTCGTTCAAATCCACAGCTGAACTCGCCCATACGGAACGATGGGGGAAGAAAGACACCGCCACATACTGCTTGCCACCCGGAACCATTCCCGGCATATTGACGGTTTCCTTGACTTCTTCGGCAGAGAAAGAAATTCTGGTGGTTTCCATACGGCTATGCCATTTCCAGAACCATTCCTTACCGGTCGCCCTTTCCCAGTCAAGAGCCTTTCCGAAATAGGTATCGCGCAAGAGAGCATCCTTTTCGGCTCGGGCATAACGCATCCAAGTGACATTTTTTCCGCTAGCCGAAGGCGTAGGAACGCTTTGACTCAGGCGAAGTCCCTTGCCCGATTTCTTATAACCAAACAAGAACTTCTGGTAAAAGGAATAAGGGGAATAGGAATGGAAATAGTCCATTTTCCCATTGATAAAGAAGGGGTCTTCGCGGTCGCAGCGCTTCCAGAAAGCATTGCCATAACCCACAAAAATCAGGGAGTCGCCTTCGTTAAAAATACCGTCGGGGCTGCTGCCTCCGGGAGTATGGTCACGGACCTCGATGGGGATTTCAAAAATCTGGTTAGGATTCCGTTCGCTTGCACCGGGGCCCATATCGGCCAAAGTATCCGGCGATGCACCATAGAGACAAATCTTATCTACAGGAATACCATCCAGGGAATCCTGACGCTGCCACTGCAAAAGCGAAGTGCGAATTTCGCTAAAGGGAACCGCATACAAGCCGTCTTCGCTAAAGCTAGACATGCTCTTGTCGCCCTTGTCACCCACCTGGAATCTGGCCAGGAACGAGACATCACTTATTCCATCGGCTTCTTTGCGCAGCGCCCTGAAGGATTTCGCCCGGGAAGTCCCAAATCGGGAGGCAGCCACAGGGTTTACCACCTTGGAAAGCACACGCTTGCCAGGGTTGACACCATTCTTAGAACCATTGAACTGCACCTTCAGGCGAAATTTTTCGCGAAGGGATACCGAGGAACCGCTCTTGATGTAAAGGGGTACGCGAATATCTGTCATCCAGAGGCCATCGCGCATATACGGAACAGAAACATCCAAGGGCAGAATGCGCAAGGAATCTTTAGCACCGCCGGGGCCACCCTTACACAAGGATTTTCCCAGAGGAACCACCTTAGAATCGGTCAACGAAACATTGGGCTTTTGATTATTCGGGAGAGCAACACGATAATAGCGGAACGGAACCGAATTGCCATCCAGGTAAGCGGCATTTTCAGGCAGGAAAACGCCTCCCCGATCTTTTTCATCAAGACAGGAGTGAACACTGGATTCAACGACAACATCGTCCAAGACAAAACGGCTCTTGGAATCTTCGACCACCCGGGCAAACGAGCATACCGCTCCCAGGGCCACAAATAGAGTTATAAGTACTTTGGGCTTCACGTTTCTAAAATAGCAAATAGCGGGAGTCCAGATTTAAACCTTAGTGACGAATTTCCAGTTCCGAATAGCCATTTCCATTGGTGCGGAATTCAACTGTTTCTCCGGCCGCCGTAGAAGCCTTGAAAAGCCTGAAAAACGAAGGAGCCACCCCGCGTACAAGAATCGCTTCCAACTCAGAACGCTTAAGCATCCACTTGGAATTCCAAGCCGACATATACCAATGCCACGGCTGCCAATTGAACACGCCCCTAACCGACTGTACAAAGGCCCTGAGCATGAGCGAATATTCGTACTTGAAATAGTCTTCGTAGTCTGTCAAGATAGAGGCCTTTTCGTCAAGGGTCTTCGAAGCATAATCCTTTACCATGTAAAGGGGTTCATCGCCTTTCTTGTCATACGAAAAAATCATTCCCGACGGGAGCAATTTCACCTTCAAGTTGTCCTTATCCCGGTGGACATATTCTGTCTCGGAAACCTGCCTATAATCCCTAAAAACAACTTCTGGGCGAAGAACCGGATTGATAGACAAAGGAACAGGCTTTGCGTCTAAAGACGTCAGCTCATAAAACAGGATCGTTTCGCCACTGCCCTTTGGCAAAAGGACAGCCGCAAGAGGCTTCGAACGTTCCGTAATCACCCAGACCATTTCTGGCTTATTCGCGCTCTTAAGCATGGGATCTAGAATTTCCATCAGCGATGGATCCTTGACGCCATTGACATCCCATTCCATCCAGGTTCCTGTACCGCCTACGGAATCCAGCGTCGCAAAAAGCCGGTCTCCACTAAAGGGTTTCTTGGAATCAACAGCACCCATCACCTTTGCAGAGCCAGCCGTATAAGGCTTACCCTTGGGAGCAGCCCAGAGCCCAGAGTACAAACAAACTAAAACAGCAAGAACGATCTTCGAAAAATTCATCATTACCACTAGAAGCCAATGGGTTCGCAAAGGGAATCATCAAGTCTCGAATACGTCATATGGTATTCGCGGTCCAGCCAGTAGAGAGCCAATTTCTTGTTGCTCCAGCTCTTCTTGACTGCAGTGGCTTCGATACCCTTCGTAATCAGGGGTACCGTTTCGACCAGGTCCAATTTCCAGGACTTGTCGTCCCATTCAAAAATCATGATAGGCACTTCGGGACTCTTCGCAAGACCAATGCTTCCACGGTCGTTCTTGACCTTCATGGGGCCCAGTTTCAGCTTGGTAAAGTTACGCATAATTCCCGCCTTCGACATATACAGCCAAAGCATGCGGTCTTCGGCCACCTGCCACAGGTGTTCACGTTCATAAAGGCGGTACAGCAAAATGGAATAGACTTCGTAGAACTGGCAGGTATCCAAGTCTTCGGGCGTATACACTCTTGCGTGATTTTCCAACGTATCCAGCCAGTATTCCGAAGAATCCGTCATCATGGCATAGAGATCTTCGGCGGGCGTATCCTGACGAATGGCGACCAAGAATTCCTTGAACATGGTTTCGAGCATGGCCTGCTTATCGGATTCCTGAAGCACCACCTTTTCATTCTTGACTTCGGCAGATTCACCAGAGCCTGCATCGTTTTTTGCAGAAGAGCCCGCACAGGCCGAAAAGAAAGTGCACGCCCCAATCGCAAGGGCCATAACAATTGTATTTTTAAGTGTATGCATCGCGATACCTATTTAAAAATGACGCTGGACGAACTGCTCCGTGCCTGCACCCTCAAGGGTTTTCAAGGGTCGGGCCCCGGCGGTCAGCACCGCAACAAGACCAACACGGGAGTTCTACTCGGTTTACGTGAATTCAATTTAGAAATCAAATCCTGCGAAGGCAGGAGCGCTCACGAAAACAAGGTGCATGCATTACACAGAATGCAAATGGCCCTGGCCCTGCAAGTCCGCGAAGCCCCCGCAAACCCCGAAATGCCCTTTCCGGGGAGCAATGGCCACCTGCAACCCAGCAATGCGCTGTTCCCGCTGTTTGTCGCCCACGTATTCGACATCATGGCCTCCAAGAACGGCGACACCAAGGCGGCTGCGGCAGCTTTCAACCTGACTCCCAGCGCCCTGGTGAAAATTTTGCGACAGGACAAGGCCTGCGCCACCAAGCTGCAAGGGAACCGCAAGCAGAACGGGCAAAAAGCTCTGAAGCTGTAGAACCGTAAAATAATTTTACATAGACGTTCCTCCAAAAGAGGGGTGTTTTTTGAACTGTTTTTTCAATTTTAGCGTGTTAATAAATAGGACCACTCAACCAAATGGAGGTAATATGAGTCCTATTAAAACAAAATATGCAACCATGGCCACCTCTCTCCTTTGCGCATTCGCCCTCTGGAACTGTGGCAGCGAAACCCACGAAACCAACGCCGTCATCAACAACTCGGAACATGCATCCGTCGCCCTCCGGCTGCAATACAGCACACCCCCGCTGTTAGATAGCCTGGTACTGGACTGCTACGGAGCAGATACGCTCCACTACGTGCACCCAGCCGACAGCGCCCTTTTCAACATGGATCTTTTCCCCAGCGACAACTGGTCTTTCAAGGCTAAGATTTATGCCAACGGGGCATTGATGCAAATGGGCGAACTGACCACCAAGCTGGAAGCCGGATCCACAGAGAACATTTCCATCCAGATGCATCCTATCGTAGGATTTGTCTTGGTAGAAGTTCCCACCGGGCTCAAGAACGAAAGCGGGATTGTGGGCGGCACCATGACGCTCACCTCCAAAAGCGACCGTTACGAAATCCCCATGGAAGAATCCACCGGGAAAATCTACTTCAAGAGCGGCATGCTCAAACTCGGCGTAGAATACGATGTACAAATATCCCTCCTCGATTCTACAGGGAAAGCCATCTATAGTTTAAGTGACAAATTCCTGCTCACCGAAGATAGCCCCGTACCCGACCTCACGCTGAACGCCCTCCGCAGCAAAGTCGCCTTGGGCATCAAGACCGCAGAGGAGCGCCACGTCGAAATCACGCTGTCACTCCGGTCCGGATTCCGAAAACCTCAAGCAGACAACTTGCTGATTACGGAATACTTCGCCGCCCCCGCCAAGGACTCGGCACAATACGAATTCGTCGAGATTTACAACGGGACTATCGACACATTGCTTTTGGACGACTGCGTTTTAGGGATTACCAGTTCCAACACACTCAAGCGCTATAACCTCACCACCAGCGAAATCTTGCCGGGAGAGGTCATGGTCTTAGGCGATGCCACCTCCGAAAAGACCCCGGCAGAATACGTGAACACCGACGGCTGGAGCGACATGACCAACAGCAAAGGGAGCATCATTTTGCAATGTGACGGAATCACCCTGGATTCCCTGTACTACGCCAACGCCACCGACTCGCTGCACACCAATGTGGTGCCCGCGTTAGGTTCGAGTAAATACAATCAAAGCGGCCAACTGAACATTGACCGCTGGAAAGTACGTTCGGACTCCTCGGCGTGGTGCCTTACGGTTCCCACTCCGGGCGAACTGAATTTCTGTAATTAAGCGTGAATCTGCGTATTGGCGCGTTCAACGTCGAACAGCCTGCGCAGTAATTCTGTGCGGGCCGGATCGCGTTCTTCGGCAAGAGTCAGCGGACCCATGTTCAGGGCCACCAGAATGGAACCCGGATAGTTGTTCGCGCTCTTGATGAAGTCGCTTGCGGAAACGCCTTCGGTGTAGAAATCGACAACGAAGGTGTCCCAGTCGTCGTTTTCCAGCTGTTCCTGGGCTTCGGCCTCGGTCTTTACAGCCTTGATGGTAGCACCCACCAAAAGGTCTGTCAACACGGTCAGGCAAGCTTCGCGATGGGAATCGTCTTCTTCCCAAATCAGGATACGGCGGTCGCTATAATCACGGACCACAGGAGTCTGGGCAAGGGAGTCCTCGGAATCAAACTTCTCGAGGGCGGCTTCGTCCATTTCTTCATCGTCAAAATTGTCGAGTTCTTTTGCCATAGTAGCCCAAATATAGTAAACTTGACCCCAAAACATTGCCATAATCGGCTATAATTTCTAAATTTGCGCGCAAAAATAAACGTCAATCAAAAGAGCCATTATGGATACATCTAAAATCAGAAACGTCGCCATTATCGCCCACGTTGACCACGGTAAGACTACCCTGGTGGACCAGCTCCTCAAGCAGTGCGGAACCTTCCACGAAAACGAAGAAGTGAACGAACGCGTGATGGACTCCGACAACCTGGAACGTGAACGCGGCATCACCATCCTTTCCAAGAACACGAGCGTCATGTACAAGGGCTATCGCGTGAACATCGTCGATACCCCGGGGCACGCCGACTTCGGCGGCCAGGTGGAACGCGTTCTGGGTACGGTGGACGGCGTGATTCTGGTGGTGGACGCCTTCGAAGGCCCCATGGCTCAGACCCGCTTCGTGACCCAGAAGGCCCTTGAAATGGGACTTATTCCTATCGTGGTCGTGAACAAGATCGACCGTGACGGCTGTAACCCGCACGGCGCCCTCGACAAGGTGTTCGACCTGTTCTGCGAACTTGACGCCAACGAACAGCAGCTGGACTTCGACAAGGTGTTCGGTTCTGGCCGTAAGGGCATCTGCAAGGCCGAAATGGAAGACCCCGATGGCGACTTCCACATTTTGATGGACAAGATTATCGAACGCATCCCGGCCCCGAAGGGCGATCCGAATGCAGAACCGCTTCTGCAGATTGCCTCCCTCGAATACTCGGGCTTCCTTGGCCGCTTGGCCGTGGGCCGCGTGCAGCAGGGTACCTTCAAGCCGAACATGACCGTTGCCCAGGCTATGACCGACGGGAAGGTCAAGAACATCCGTATCCAGAAGATTCTGCGCTACGAAGGCCTGACTCCGCAGCCGATCGAAGAAGCTGGTCCGGGCGACATCATCTTGATCGCCGGTCTCGACAACTTCGACATCGGTGATACCCTTTCTTCGACGAACAATCCGGTGCATCTCCCCCGCATCCATATTGACCCGCCGACTATTTCTATGCTCTTCACCGTGAACACCTCGCCCTTGGCCGGTAAGTACGGTGGAAAGTTCATGACGGGTAACCAGCTCCAGGAACGCTTGGAACGCGCCCACATGGCAGACCCCGCCCTCTTGGTCGAAAAGGTCGACGGCGCTTCTACCTTCAAGGTGTCTGGCCGTGGCATTCTGCACCTCACCATCCTCGTCGAAAACATGCGTCGTGAACTCTATGAATTCACCATCGGTTCTCCGCAGGTGATTTTCAAGAACGACGAAAACGGCAAGCTCCTCGAACCGATCGAAGAATTCAAGGTCGAAGTACCGAACGAATTCAGCGGCGCCTGCATCCAGGAAATCAACACCCGTAAGGGCGAAATGGTCAACATGACCACCGATGAAAACGACCGCGTGACTCTCGAATACCTCGTTCCGAGCCGTGGCCTTATCGGTATCCGTCCGAAGCTCCTTTCCCTCTCCAAGGGTTACGCCATCAGCCAGTCCATCTTCAAGGACTACGAACCGTACAAGGGCGAAATTCCGGCCCGCGTGAACGGCGTACTCATTGCCAAGGAACCGGGTGAAGCTGCAAGCTATGCTCTTTCCAACCTGGAAGACCGCGGTTACCTCATCATCGGACCGGGTGCTGAAGTTTATCCGGGCATGATCGTGGGTGAACACAACCGCGACGTCGACATCATCGTGAACGTGACCAAGGGTAAGCACCTTACCAACATGCGTTCCAAGTCTGCCGACGACATGATTCAGCTGACTCCGTACCGCCGCCTGACTTTGGAAGAATGCGTCACCTTCATCAACGAAGACGAATGCATCGAAGTCACACCGGAAGTGCTGCGCCTGCGCAAGACCGAGCTCGACCCGATCAAGCGTAAGCAGCTCTCCAAGCGCCCGGCCGAAGAAGACTAATTCTTCGAGCCCCAACGGGGCGAAGCAATCCACAAAATTTAAGGCACCCTACGGGGTGCCTTTCTTAATTGTCTTCCCGGGCTTGACCCGGGACCTCCTCTCCAATCCGAGAAAACAGCCCACGGCTCCAGAGGTGAGCTCGTCTCGCTCTTACATGACCGTTCGCCTTACGCCTCACTAGTCCTTTACACAACGGACAGATATCGCAACTCTCTCGGGGACGCTCGAAAAAGTGACGTTATCATCGTAGTAGAATAAGTACAAGGCGTAATAGAGTAGACTATCTTCCTCTGTGGAAGTCCAAAACCAAGCACTAGTGTTGATGGGACTATAAGAGCCAGCGCCCCAATTACCGACAACCCAATCACCGGCAGGTAATGCCCCAAAACCATATGCATCCGTACCATTGTTTGCAAACCATCCACTAGAAGCTTTCAGTTTTTTCCCCGCAGTAATGCTATCGCCTACAGCATTAATCAACATTTCAAATTCTTCTTTTGTTGGGAGGTGCCAGCCAGCAGGGCAAGCCGACATCGCGGCAGTCCACGTGTAAAAGCGACCATACTGAGTGCAGTAGCTATATTCATCATTGTAGCAGAAGCTATTCTCTGTTTCATAATTCAGATTCTCTGCCATCCAAGTCTGCGAACCGATGACAACTGTCTTATACGTCTGATTGTCGCGAGCATCAACAAACTCACCCATCTCAACAGGAACACTCGGGGCAGACGAATTCGAATCATCTCCGCAAGCGACAAATCCAAGAGCAAACACAGCCAACGCTATCGAAATTATTCTCATAAATACTAACCCCATAAAATGTAACTCATATCAAAAGATAGAAAAGCGTTAGCTTTTCCCAATCCGTGTGACAATAAAAAAACTCTCGCTTACACCAAGAACCCGAGGCGCCCTTCGCCACTCTGCAGGTATTCGTTCATGTAGTTTTTCGCGATTTCACAGGCCGTGGGAACATCCTTGCCAAGCGCCACGTTCGCAAGGATTGCGGAACTGAGCACACAGCCAGTGCCGTGCTTGCCCTTGCCGGGAAGTCTCGGGCTTATAAACTTGTACTGTTCTTCTTTGTACCACAAGGTATCAATCGATTCCTTGCCGCGGGCATGGCCCCCCTTCAAGAGTACGGCAAAGTCGCGCCCCATTTTGATTTCGCCACGGGATTCTGCAAGGCCCAAGCCCAAGTACGCGAATTCATCTTGATTCGGCGTCACCAAGTCAATGGACTTCATAATGGGCATAAACTTTTCGGCATCGCGCATAAAGTGGAAGCCTGCGCTGGCACTTGCAATCGGATCCCAAATGATAAACGCGTCCGGGGATTTTTCGCGGACAAATTCCACAATGCGCTTTAAGGTGCGCGACTTTTCCACAAGGCCGATTTTCACGAACTTGAACTTATGTTTTTTAAAAAGCGTTTCCAGCTGCGCCTCGATGCGGTCCCAGATAACCCAGCCGGGCGCCACGAATTCTTCTTCGTTCTGCTGTGTAAGCGCCGTACAGACAGCCTGGCCGTACACGCCAAAATGCGACATCGTCTTGATGTCCGAGATAAAGCCCGCTCCGGCAGAGCCGTCAAAGCCTGCCACCGTCAAAGCGTGAATCATTTTTTCACCCATACCCTATCCTTTTTTATAAGCCCGCATAGAACCCGATAAGCCCCACCGTCACCAGACAGATCAGGATCACAGCAGGCAATATCGGACGCCGCATCGACTTTGCACCCAAGAAAAATACCATTCCGCCCTTCGTAATCGTATTGGCGAGGCTAGCGAACAAAAGCGCCAGCACCAGTTCACGCACCGCAAGGCCAGATTTCAAGTTCATGTCAATTACGGAGAACGCCACCGCATCCATTTCGGCGGCACCGCCCAAAAAGCTACATGCCAGCAACGCACCCGAACCCAGATAAACGCGTGCCGCATTGGCCACAAACATCACGCAGGTAAAAATGACACCGAACTTGATTGCAGGCAAAAGCTTGAAGGGGTTCGTAAAATCAGCGGATTTCTGCTGGTGATTGCGGAATTCCTTCACCTTAAGGTAAAGCGCATAACCCAGCGCAGGCACCACCGGCAACAATAGCGGCAACGCCAGGGGCCCAGCCAAAGAGCTGCTCAAGAAAATGCAAATCAAGTAAAGGCGCGCATACATCACCGCCCAGCTCAGCACAATGCCGAGGGTAAAATCGGATGCGTAATCTTCATTTTCGCGGCTACGCCCCGCCAAATTCAACGTAAGCGCCGTACTGCTGGCCAGGCCACCAAGCAACCCGGTAAGCCAAATGCCCTTGCCCGGCCCCACAAGTTTGATCAAGCCATAACCCACAAAACCGATGCCCGAAATGAACACCACAAAAATCCAGATCGACCGAGGATTCAATACTTCGAGTCCCGGCGGGCCATAAGAATTGTTCGGAAGGAACGGCAAAACCAGCGCCGTAATCACCGCAAATTTCACAATGGCAATAATGTCTTCTTTAGAAAGCCGCTGGGCAAAAGTATGCAGCTGTTCCTTAGCCGAAAGCACCCAGAGCATCACCACCAGCACAATGCAAGATTCCAACAATCGTCCATACCAAGAAATGGCTCCCAACAAATACACCACAAGGACTGCGATATTGGTCGTTATACCGTCGTTACTTACCGCCGGTTGTCCTTCTTGGGAGCGACGCCCCATGGCATAGGACAAATGCGAAGCCACAAGCAAAAGCCCGATAACGATAAAACCGGTCACAAAGGGAGCAACACCATCCATCAAATCCGAAAGCATGGCCGTCATGGCACCAGCAAGTCCCACCAGCGTAAACGAACGAACACCAGCCGGATGCCTATCCGACTTGTCCATATACGTATGCTCGCGCTGCAACCCGATAATCAGGCCAATGCCAATAGCAGCCGCCAATCGGTAAAAAACATTAAAGTCAAGCATGTCTTTAATATATATTAAAGACGAATGACGAGAAACGAAAGGCGAAAGAAAATATCAAAAAAATTATTCTTTCCGCGTCAACTTCGACTTCATGGACGATTTCATGGCATACATACGCTCATCCGCCAAGTGGTAGACTTTTTCTGCGTCAACACCCTTTTCTTCAGCAACACTGAACGAATACTTCAAAAATTCATGTTTGAAGGCTATTCCATAGGCAACTTCCAAGGGAACCGGTAAATTTGCACTGCTGGTTTTCTGAAGTTCCATCATTTTCGAAATTGCGCCTCCCACATCGGCCACGTGTTCACTGCGAACAATGGCCAAGAATTCGTCACCGCCCACGCGAATGGTGGTTCCAACCCCCTTGAAAGCTTCCCTAAAGACATCGGCAAAGGTTTTAATGAATCGGTCACCTTCGTTATGACCATAATGGTCATTCACCACTTTAAGGCCGTTCATATCGATGCTTACAAAGGCATAATCGCCAAAGCTCTTGTCAAGGATTTCAAAAATCTGCTGGCACTTGGCGCGGTTATAAAGCCCCGTCAAGGCATCCAGATAAGCCATCGTAGCCAAAGCACCCTTTTCTGCACGGTCTTCCAAGATGTAAACCAAGTAGACAACATAGCTTTGAACTAGCAGCAAGACAAAGCCCAACGTCCCCAGCGGAATCCAGGACGATTCCAGCAACGGGTTGTCGGTCGCGATATAGCGGGTAAGGTTAAAGCGAAACAGGTCCGCCACAACCATCACCACGAAGAACAAGACACCGCGGGAAAGAATCTTTCCGGACTCATCCATTTTCCTGTTGTAGAGAATGCCGGAAAAAATAAAGTAGGCCAATCCCGAAAAGACAACCACATGGAAAAACGCCAGCAATTTAGGGTAGAAAAACAAGCCCGTAAAATGAAGAACCGAGGCGACAAGCAGGTAAACGATTTCATAGCACACCAAGAACTTCATAATCAAAGTCTTGGAACGGCCAAGACGCGTCTGGTGCATGTTCCAAAGCAACAACGTAAACGGAATCGGAGCAAAATAAAGGCAGATATATTCAAGGGTCGTATTGAGCGTCAAATTGTAAGACACAATCTGGATCAGTTTCGTGTAACACATGGTCCACGTGCCGAACGTAAATGACAACAATCCAATCATCAGCAGGCGGAAATAATTGACACCGTAAATCCGCATGACCGCACCAACCAAAACCGCGAGCACGCCAAAAAGTATCAGGAATATTCCAATGACAAGAGCAAAAATATGGTGCGAAGAATAATCGCTCACGACATATTCTTCGGGCAAAAGTTCATATTTCGAAAAAACAATTTTTCTGTTATCGACTTTTTCGACAAGAACCACTTTCAATTTCTGTGGTTCGTCATGGTTCAAGTGAACATAGTGGTAACCGCACCCCGGGAACGCGCGGTTTTTACCATACTCATACACACTCTTGTCGTTTTCAAAAACCTCAACAGCAGTATGTGCGGTTCGAAACCTGAAAATCGAATTCGATAGAAATCTTGCCGGAATTATACCTTCCAAAATCAGCGAATCGCCGCTTTTGAGATTTTTGGGGAAAGTGTAATTCACCAAAGATTCTATTTCGTTTTTTTCGCCTTTGTATGTAACAGTCCAGCCCTTATCCAAACGGACATGTTGCGGGGCAACGCCATTGGAACGAACTGCACCCAAAAAAACGATAAACAACAAAAGTAAAACAACAGCCGAAACTGACGTCACCCACAAATATTGCTTATGAATTTTTTCTGGCTCTACCAACTAACGCTCCCAGACTTCAAAAGTTGTCGGATAATCGTTCTTTTCATCGGCTTCGAAGCGTTCTTCGCTCACCTTATGCCAGCCCTCGCCCCATTCCGGGAACAGCACATCGCCTTCCACATCGGCAAGGACACGAGTCACATAAAGTTTTTGCACCAAAGGCATGGCTTCGCGGTAAACCGCCGCGCCGCCAATGATAAAACACTCCGTTTCATGGGCGGCGCGAGCGCTCTCGATAGCCTGAGAAAGATTATTGCAAACAATGCAGCCAGGAGCATCAAAGGCCGCATTCCGAGTCAACACGTAATTGGTACGGTTCGGGAGCGGCCGGCCAATGTCATCGTAATTCTTGCGGCCCAGCACAATGGAGTGCCCAGTCGTAATCGCCTTAAAGCGCTTAAGGTCAGCGGACAAATGCCAAGGCAAGTGACCGTCGCGACCGATGACATTGTTCTGTGAAATTGCAACTATTGCAGATATTAACATCTCTCGTCTCTCCTCTATAGGGCGACGCCCGTTCTCGTCTATTTTACACCGCAATCGGTGCTTTAATAGTCGGCCACGGATCGTAATCCACCAGTTCAAAGTCTTCGAACTTAAATTCAAAAAGATCCTTAACGGCAGGGTTCAACTTCATGGTCGGGAGCTTGCGGGGCGTACGGGTCAGCTGTTCGCGGGCCTGCTCAAAATGGTTCGAATACAGGTGCGTATCACCCAAGGTATGAATGAATTCACCCGGTTCGTAGTCACAAACCTGCGCAAGCATCAAGGTCAACAACGCATAAGAGGCAATATTGAACGGCACCCCGAGGAATGTGTCGGCACTGCGCTGGTACAGCTGGCAGCTGAGCTTGCGCTTGCCAGAGGCTCCAACACCGCCCACATAGAACTGGAACAAGCAGTGGCAAGGCGGCAGGGCCATCTTGTCGACTTCGGCCACGTTCCAGGCGCACACCAGGTGGCGGCGAGAATCGGGATTGTTCTTGAGGCTGTTCACCAGGTTCTGAATCTGGTCGATATGACCACCATCGGGGGTCGGCCAGCTACGCCACTGGTGACCGTAAACCGGACCCAGGTCGCCATTTTCGTCAGCCCATTCATCCCAAATGGTCACCTTGTTGTCATGCAAATACTTGATGTTCGTATCGCCCTTCAGGAACCACAGCAGTTCATGGATAATCGAGCGCAAATGAAGCTTTTTCGTGGTCAGGCAAGGGAATCCCTTGGACAAGTCATAGCGGCACTGGCGGCCAAAAACAGAGCGGGTTCCCGTACCCGTACGGTCAGAACGATCCACCCCATTTTCCAAAATATCCTTGAGTAAATCTAAATATTGTTGCATACAGTCAATTTAATAAAATGTGAAATGTGAAGTGTGTAATGAGAAATGAATAACCACACATTCCACATTACACATTCCTCATTGTAATCACTCCCCGAATATTTCCACGCGCTTGTACTGTTTCACCTTTTTATCTTCGGTGACAGACTTTTCACGCAAAAGGGCATTGACTGCCTGCAAAATAAGATCCTGGGTATGCTTGGGTACGGGCTTTTTGCCAAGACGGGCCTTCTGCACCATCTTGTGGTTCAAATTGGCAGGGAGCATTTCTACCAGATCATGGTTCGAGGCTTCAAGGGACTGGAGAATTTCATCGAGTTTTGTCATAGCCCCTAATATAAAAATCCCCGGCCCTACGTTCTCACCAAATCCGACTTCATCGACGCTTTCATGGCGTACATTCGTTCATCGGCCAAATGGTACACGTCTTCAGTCCCGACGCGGATATTCTCTTCGGATTCAAGGAATTCATCCTTTAGTAGTTCATGCCTATAGGCAATGCCATAAGCCACTTCCAAGGGAATCGGTAATTTTTCGCCACGCTCTTTCTGAAATTCGGCCATCATCGTCAGGGCGTATTCCACATCGCAAACATGTTCGCTCCGTACAATCACCAGGAATTCATCTCCACCCACACGAATTACAGAACCGATTCCCGCAAAGGCGTCTTTAAGCACATCAGCAAAAGTCTTTATCAGCTTGTCTCCGGTGCGGTGGCCATAATTGTCATTTGCCAATTTCAGGCCATTCATGTCGATGCTCACAATGGCATAATCGCTGTAGCTTTTGTCCAGCACCCCAAAAATCTGCAGACACTTGGCTCGATTGTAAAGCCCCGTCAGCGCATCCTTATAGGCAATCTCCGACAAGGCGTCCTTTTCGGCCTTTTCAGAAAGCAGCTGATACGCATAAACTAAATAGCTCAACACAAGCAACATTACAAATGCAGACGTTCCAACCGGAAGCAGCGTCATTTCAAGGACAGAATGTTCCATATGCGCATACTTGGCCACATTAAAGCGAACCAGGTCTATCACAGCAAAGCCCCCAAACACGGAGACTCCGGCCGAAAGGATTTTACCCGGAGCGTCGAAATGGCGGTTATACAAGATTCCCGTACAGAGCATATAGACAAGCCCCACCGTGGCATAAACATGGAACGCCCACAAAGTTCTCGGAAAATGCAGCACTTGGGTTCCGTTCAATATAATTGTCGACACAAGGAAAACCATGCCAACGACAGCAACAAGCAACAGCCCATACCAACGCGCTTTGCTGATTTTCTTGTAGTGCATGTGCAGCAACAGCAAGCACAACGGAATCGGGGCGGTATAAAGGCTTATATATTCCAGACTCGTATTGAACGAAAAATCAAGGGAAAAGATTTGAATCAATCTCGTATAACATATCGTCCATAAGCCTAGACTAAAAGAAAGAATCCCCGTCATCAAGATCCGGAAATAAGACATTCCATAATAGAATGCGCCTAGGCTACAAAACAGGGACAAGGCACCGAACAAAAGCGAGAACAATCCGACAGCCAACGACATGGAATGCCTGGCAAAGAAATCCCCATAGGCATATCTGGCAGGCAACACTTCCAATATCGGCAACACATCCCACGCATCATCTTCTGCCATATGGAACCGGAGTTCAAACATTCTGTTCTTATACTGCAAAACTCCCAAATACACAAAATGAAGGCTGCTTCCGACCATATTCCCTTCCGAGAAATCCTTCTTGCCGCTTGAATACAACAAGACATTTTCGCGGTAGGCTTCAACAACAGCATGGTGAGTTGCAAAGCGCAGCACCGGATTTTCCGGATAATCAGTCCCGAGCCGCCGCATCAAAATAAGGGTATCACCCCTCTTTATGCTATGGTCTTCAAAAGCATAGTCCTTGATAGAGGGTAATTCTGTCGTATCGCCATGGAATATAAGCGTCCAGCCTTCATCCAGATTCAGGATGGAATCGCACTTGCCCTGCTTAAGAATATTCGCAATCACGATGTTGATTACCATAATCAATACGATGGCCAACATCCAAGCAAATATTTTACGACGTTTATTCATGATAAACCTTAACGCTCCCTCGTAAAAATTAATCTAATAAAACAAATCTGAAATAGTCCTAAAAAATTTCATTTTTCATTATTACCAAAACTGCACAACAAAAAATCCCCGGCCCTATCGGGTCGGGGATTCTTTCAATGTTTTACAGACTGATTACTGCACCAGGTTGCTTTCGCACTGGGTACCGTCGTTATCCGGCGTCACGAAGTGCATTTCGATACGGCGGTTCATTTCGCGGCCTTCGGCAGTGCTGTTGTCGTCGATCGGGCAGCTAGAGCCCATACCGATAGCCTTGATACGATCCTTCTTCACGCCAGCCTTGGTGAGGGTCTTCATCACTTCCTTAGCGCGGTTTTCAGAAAGCTTCTGGTTGGTCTTTTCCTTACCCACGTTGTCGGTGTGCCCCTGGATCACAATCTTCAGATCCTTGTAGCTGTCTTCGTTCACGAGCTTCTTAGCCACGTTCTGGAGGATCTTCTTAGCGTTGGATTCCAAGGTAGCCTTGCCGCTCTTGAAGGTCACGCCATCGAGCTTTTCGACAGCCTTCTTCGGGCAGCCATGGCCGTCGTCACCCGGTTCATCCGGGCAGCGGTCGATACCGGTACAAACGCTTTCGAATTCCTTCTGGAGCTTCTTGGTAGCAACCCATTCAGAGCAGACGCCATCCTTATCCGGGTCCGGATCGTCATCAATCGGACAACCCTTATTCCATTCAGGACCGGCTTCAAGTTCGCAACGGTCATAGCCGCGGCACATATCCTTGAACTGGTCAAGCATCTTCTGCTTGGTCACCCACGGAGAGCAGAGGGAGTCACCATCCGGGTCCGGGCTTTCCATCGGGCAGCCCTGAGCAAATGCTTCACCGGCTTCGGTCGGGCACTTGTCAACACCAGAGCAGATACCATCATACTGATCGAGCATATTCTTTTCGGTTACCCACGGATCGCAGAGGCCATCCTTGTCGGTATCCGGGTTGCCGAGCGGGCAGCCTTCATTGGTTGCAGGACCAAGTTCGGTCGGGCACTTGTCAATACCCTTACAAGACTTGTCGATGAACCATTCCTTGGCCATATTTTCGTCTTCAGCAGCCTTTTCGAAGTAGAAGCCCATCTTCTTTTCGGTCACCCACGGGTCGCAGAGGCCGTCGTTATCGGCATCCGGATCATCCCATGCGCAACCCTTATTGGCAGCAGAACCAGCTTCACCCGGGCACATATCGTAACCCTTACAGATGTCAGCGAATTCGTTCATGGCTCCTTCGTCAGTCACCCACGGAGAGCAGAGACCGTCACCATCCGGGTCCGGCTGCTTGGTCGGGCAACCGTTGAATGCCGGAGAACCAGCCTGAGCCGGGCAATCGTCAATGCCTTCGCAAACGTTGGCGAACTTCTTGGTCATCTTCTTCTGAGACACCCAAGCATCGCAAACGCCGTCACCATCTGCATCCGGATTGTCAAGCGGGCAACCATCGTCGCCTTCGCCAGCTTCGTTCGGGCACTGGTCTACGCCTTCGCAAACTTCAATAAATTCAGATTCAAAGCCCTTTTCTGCAACCCAGGAATCACAAACGCCGTCTTCGTCAGCGTCCGGATTACCCAACGGGCAACCCTGGTTCAGACGGTGGCCCACATCATCCGGGCACTTGTCTTCGTCATCCGTAACGCCATCGCCATCGCGGTCCTGAGCAAGCAGGTAGCCACTCCAGGTGATACCGCCGTAAACGGTGTATTCCGGGTTCACGCGAATGTTACGTACTTCGACACCACCCGGACGTTCGCTAGTTTCAAGAGCCTTGGCCGCCACAAACTTGTCGCCACCCAGGTAGTAAGAAGCACCCATGTGGAGGTCTACGCCCACCGGCAGGTGGAACACCAAGGCACCGGTCAGCTGCTTCATGTCAAGCTTGCCATCTCGATTCGTTTGACATTCTGCGCCTTCAATGCAGTATTCGTAGTCATCCATCTGGATATCCCAGTAGTATTCCACGAAAACCGACATGAAATCCATAAAGTAGACTTCTGCAGCAGCACTCATGAACGGGAGAGACAAATAGTCCGCATTTGTCGTATAACGGTAACCACCGTTCAAGTGCAACAGGAACGGGAAGCCGTCACCACCATCAAGCTTGCTTGCATCCATCGTTACAGCGAGACCGCCCTTAACCGTGGTGATCTTGTGTCCGAAGGGGTATGCAATAGCATTCTTCTTGTTGATGTATTCAGGTTCACGAATCCAGAGACCCTGCTTTTCGGTATTGGCAGTACCGGCAGTCACACCACCGAACACGGCAATATCGAACATCTGATCTTCAGGCAGCGGGAAACGAGCCTTCATATCTACCTTGAGGTTACCCACATAGCCAACCTTGGTATTGGGAATGGCACCCTGGCCACCCACATCCTCAGCATTGAACTGATCATAATAGACCGGCATGGTCACGCCCAAGTCAAAATAATGCCAAATGCCGATGGCAAAGCCGATATAGGCACTTCCGCCCACAAAGTCCGCTACCGGAGCATTCTTATTGCTAAGAAGATTTCCTTCTGCATTGTAAGTTTCCTCGTGAATTGCTGTACCGGCTTCATTATTCGGAAACATATCATTGCCGAAGGTTGCATCGCCCAAAAGGGTAAACACAAGCTTGGAATGTCCAAGGGATTGTGCGGCCTGGGTCTTATTCACGCCAACAAAGCCTTCCTTGTTGATTGTCTGGGGATGTCCTGCAAAGGCAGAAGCTGCCAAAGCGAGGGCAAAACCCATAGCTACCTTATTCATAGCATCTCCTTATAGTGGGCGGCCTACCAAACAAGGCTACCCGATTTAACTATTGTAAATATAACTTATTACTCAAAAAAGCAACAAAAAAATGCTCTTTTTTTTACCTATTTAATGAAAATCACACAACAAACAGACTGTAAAATTTTCGCAACAAATTTATCCCAAGTCCGTTTCGAAGGTCCGTTCGAACATTTCCGGTTTCATCCTGCAAATACTGGTATATCCGCCTTTCCCCACCACAATGTGGTCCAATACGGGTATTTGCAAAATACGCCCCGATGCACAGAGAACTCGGGTTATGGCCATATCTTCCATACTGGGTTCCGGGGAACCTGAAGGGTGATTATGGGCGAAAACCACCGCTACGGCACGATCTTCAATAGCCTTGGCAAAGGCTTCGCGGGGGTGCACAGGAGTCTTGTTGACAAGCCCCGTAGTGATTTCATGAACCCGGATAACGCAATTGACCGAATTCAGGGTCACCACCACCAGATGCTCCTGCTCCTCGAATTTCAAAAACGAAAGTCTCGACATGAGGTCATCTGGTGACATGATCGGTTTTGATCTGGCGCTCAGGATATAGCGTCCCGAAAGTTCCAAGCAGGCAAGTACCTGGGCAGCCTTTACCTTGCCCAAGCCCCGAATTTCCCGGATTTTGCTAAGGGAGGGCACCTTGGTTTGGTTTGCAAGAAAGTCTGCCAAATGGCGAGACAACTCGAACACATTGCAGTCCTGGTTTCCGCTACCAAGAATCAAGGCAAGCAATTCTTCGTTAGAAAGGGCGGAAGCCCCCATTTTCTCAATTTTTTCACGGGGCATCTGTTCAGGGAGATTTGACTTCATGGTTAATCCTTTTTTAATGAGGGTTCTCTATATTACACGCCAAATCCGGAAAAACAGTTCAAATTTGCATCTACACTCCCGCACTTTTTCTATTTTTTGACTAAATCACTTGAACGGAAGGTCCCTTATGGAATTAGGCAAATACAACCGCGCCCGGGTAGAAGAAATCATGCCCCAGGGCTATTACCTGGAACTGGAAACCGGCGGGCGCGTGCTACTCCCCGGTAAGAAAGAAGAATTTACCTTGAGCGAAGGCGAAGTTTTAGACGTATTTGTCTACATGGATTCCGAGGACCGCCCCATCGCCACTCTCGACAAGCCCTACGCTACCGTCGGTGAATTTGCGGTTCTCGAAGTCAAGGACGTCAACCGCATTGGCGCATTCCTGGATTGGGGTCTGAACAAGGACCTGTTCCTCCCCTACAAGCAACAACTGGGTGAACTCAGACGCGGTGACCGCTGCGTCGTGTACATTCTCGAAGACGACAAGAGCAACCGCATTGTGGCCACCGAAAAAATCAAGAGTTTCTTGGATCCCGACACATCGGAACTCCACTTGGGTCAAAAGGTGCAGCTCGCCGCCTACGAAGTCACCCGCGACCACATCGACTTCCTGGTAGACTACAGGTACACGGGCCGCCTTATGGTTACGTCCGCCACGCCCCGCATCTATATCGGCGACACCATGGCCGGTTACATACAACGTTTCACTGAAGACGGGAAAATCACCCTAAACCTTACTCCCGTAGGCTACAAGGGTATCATGAAGAGCGAAAGCCCCGCCGCTATTATGCAAAAGCTCGAAGAAGCGGGCGGATTCCTGCCCTACGGCGACCACAGCGATCCCGAAGAAATCCGCCGTGAATTCGGCATGTCCAAGAAGACTTTCAAGAAGATTCTGGGTACGCTCTTCCGCGAAGGAAAGATCGTCCTTTCTGACGAGGGATTCCGTAAAAATTAGTTGGTATACTCTACCGGAACTTCGTCTTCGTTTAACACGCGAAGCTCGATACGGCGGTTCTTTTTGCGACCCGCCTCGGTACTGTTGCTCGCCTTAGGCTGGCTGGACCCATAACCGCTTGCCGAAAGACGGCCACGGTCAATTCCCTTGTCGACCATGTAAAGGAATACGGTATAGGCGCGCTGTTCCGAAAGAGTCTGGTTGAACTGGTCATCACCTTCGGAACTTGTATGGCCCTGGATTTCGATACGGGCCTGGGGATTTTTCTTGATTCCGGCCACGGCCGCATCCAATATTTCAATGGATTCCGGCTCCAGTTCAGCGCTTCCGGCCTTAAAATTCACCCCTTTCAATTCTACACGGGTATCATCGAACACGACCGTAATACCGCCCGTGCTAGCCGTAGGCGAAACGTAAGGCGTTGTACCACACTCAAAAGGCCCTGTCACACTCTCGCAAAGAATCGTGTAGGTCTCTTCTCGAGGAATATGGAATGTTACCTCGCCTTCTGCATCCGTAGTCACGGTCAGCTTTTTCTGGGGATCGTTCTGTCCTACAAAAGTCAGTTTCTTATGCCCTTGGGGAACATCGTCGTTGTTGGTATAAGTCACGGTCAGCACGGCGTGGGTCTTGTTCGGAAGTAAATCTCGGGCAAAAACGGGAGCCACCACCAAATTTGTAATAAAAACAACCCCCAAAACGGGCAAATAACCGAAACGAAACACTTTCACGGAACACTCCTTAAAAAACGAGGCAAAGTTAGAAAAAATATTCTAAATTTGGACACGAATCAAAAAATCCTCCAAGGAGTAATCATGAAGTTCAGTAAAATCGCAGCGGCCGCGCTCGCCATAAGCATTTCTGCATTTGCCGCCGACGCCACCGACAATATGACCCTCAAGGGCAACGTACAGACCCAAGTCACCAAATCCATCAATGATGAAGACAACAACTTCAGCAGCGGCTGGATTCGTGCCAACATCGGCGGTCAGTACAAGAGCGAAAACTTGGATGGAACCATCATGCTCCGCATTTTCGCCCCGGAATTCGGCAACAAGGTCAAGGATGGCGATGGAAAGACCACCTACTACGATAAAATTTTGGCCGACCTCTACTGGGTGAACTACAAGTGGGCCCTCAACGAAGACAATCTCTTGAACCTGAAAATCGGTCGCTGGAAGACCGACTGGTCCCAGTCTACCAACTTCGGTACCTATGTCGACAAGGATTTGACCAAGCGCGGTCTGTGGATGCGCGATTACAGCCACAACGCTCTTGAACTGGGCTGGAAAAATGGTCTCAACCAGTTGAACGCCATGGTTGCCACCAAGGACGGCAAGGCAAACCAGGGTTACGTGCGTATCGAAGACGACATGAAGTTCACCTTCCCGATGGAAGTCAAGGTGGCTTACCGTTCTAACCTCATCGACGTGGTGCAGAACACCGCCTATATCACCCACCGCGTGGCAGCCTACGCCAGCTACGAATTCATCTCTTTCCTCCGTGCCTACGGTGAATACGCCTGCATCTACACCCAGAACGACGACCTGGATGCCAACACCGAAAACTACATCGCTCCCGAATCCAAGTATTTCCAGCCGGGCATCTACTACCAGCCGTTCTACCTGGGCCTGGACTTCGCTCCGAAAAGCAGCTTCATGAACACCCTCATGAGCCACCTCATGGTGGAATGGGAATACATCAACAAGCGTGACAACCTTTATGGCGCTCCGAAGGGCACCTACGACGACTGGGCATGGACCGTTGCCTACGTCAAGAGCATTGGCAAGTCCAAGATTCAGTTCAGCGTCTACAGCGAAAACGAAATGAGCGATGTGGGTCTCGCCTTCCGCCTGACCAGCACCATCAAGTAATTTTTGATTGTAATGCCAAATTGGTTTAAAGAATTCTCTTGGGAACGGATGTTCGACGCCATCGCCGAACGTTCCGTCACTCCAGTGAAGGTCGCTGTCATCGCCGGCAAGTCGTTCCTGTACTTCCATGGACTGACCCGTGCGGCAGCCCTCACCTACACGACGTTCTTGGCCGTAGTGCCGCTCCTGATTTTGTTGACTTCGATTACGCTTGCTGTCGGATTCGGCAACTTCTTCTCGGACTACCTACCGCACTTAGTCACGTTCCTGGACTTGGACTGGCCTATCGATCCCATCATTTCCATTGTGCAGAACGCCGAACATGTGCCTATCGGCAAACTCGGCTTTATCGGCGCCATGGGTCTTTTCATCACGTTCATTCTCGCTTTCGGCAGTCTGGAATCGAATTTCAACGTGGTATGGGAAAACAAGGTTTCTCGTCCGTTGCACAAGCAGATCCGCATCTATACCCCGCTGTTGCTAATCTTCGCGGGTATTATCGGTCTGTATGCCGGTTTTGTGAACCACATGCAAAATGCACTTTCGGTCATTGTCGTCGATGGCCTGCACTTTGACCAGTCAGTTCTCAAGAGGCTTATCAACGCGTTCTGGTACTTGACCTTCCACGGTGCATTTCTCTTGATTATCTTCTTGACCCTGTATGCGCTCCCCGCAAGACCGGACCCCAAGAACTACACCAAGAAGAAGCTGCTTGTATCGTCTATCGGCATCACCATCCTTGCATGGATTTGCATTATCATCTACGTGAAGATTCTGATGCTTATCCAGACCATGCTGGTGACGCGTATGTCTATCTTCTACGGTTCGCTCGCCTTCATTCCGCTGATTCTTTTCTTGGTATTCGGCATTTGGACCATCGTGCTCTGCGGTAATTCCGTGGTTTGGACGATTTGCACCTGGCCCGAATCCAAGGACCGCATCTGGAACTGGGAAGGAAGCCCTGCCGAAGGCCTGAACATGACCAAGGATCGACTGTAATTCGTATTCCGAATTTTCTGAATTAAAACATGTTGTTGCGAGAGCAATGCGATGCGGCAATCCAGCCTAGAGCCATTTGCCGCTTTTTTTTATACATTGTATAAAAAAGGACTTTGCTTATGAAAAAGATTCTCATTCTCTTGGTGGCCCTGGTGGCTTTTGCAAACGCCGAACTCCAGAGCGTAAAATACACCCCAGAAGAAAAGACTGATGACGGGCTGAAGGCTTTCATCGGCGTAAGCGGCGGCAACGTTCTCGTTGCCGATGATGGCGCCATTTTCGCGAACCTCCGCATCGGTTTGGACATTAACCCCCTGTTCTCCACTGGCGTGTGGGTGTCTAGACTACTGAGCGATGTGCGCAATTATAACGTTGCCGAAAAGCAGATGATTAAGTACATGTCGGTCGGCGGTTTCGTGGAACTTTTCCCTGTCCGCATCAATGACTTCTCTATTTCTATCCCGATCCAGATTGGCGGAGGCGCCCTCTACGTGATGGAACCCGACGACGAAGCTTTCGAATCCGAAGACTACTTCTTTACCGCCGACATGGCAGCCCACTTTAACTACCGCATCACCAAGATGCTTGAAATTTCTATCGGTGGCGGCTACCGCATGTTCTCTGGCATCGAAACAAACGGCCTCGAGAATCTGGATTTCTGCACCCCGTTTGGCGAACTGCGCTTTACGATTAGAGAGTGACACGCAGTGTCATCCTGAGTGAAGCCCGTAGGGCGAAATCGATATACAAGACTTGGGGCTTCAGCCCCTTAGTCGAGTTAGGTTCAAAGGAGCAGGATCTAGTCAGCAAATGCAAGAATTCATCAGCATACGCGGCTGCAGGCTGCACAATCTGAAGAATATCGATGCCCAGTTCCCGCTGGGCAAGATTTCTGTGGTATGTGGACCTTCGGGCTGTGGGAAATCGACTCTTGTCCTAGACACCCTGCATGGTGAATCTAAACGCCGCTATTTGGAAACGCTCTCGCCCTTTGCCGCCGAACTTTTAGGCGGTCGCCGAATTATTCCGCTAGATAGCGCCGAAGGTTTACCCGCAAGCCTTGCTGTTGGCCCGAGCCACGGCGAAACGCCTGCAAAAGCTTACGCATTGAGCATCTCGGAATGCGATTCGACTTTACGAGCCCTGTTTGCGGCGTATGCAAAGCCCGCCTGCCCCGTTTGCGGAAAGCCCATGGAAAACACGAGCCGCGAAGACATGATTCGCGAAATTGCGAGCTTGCCGCAAGGGAGTAAATTACAGTTTTTTGCGCGTATCGATTCCGAAAAACACACGACACTCGATAAGCTCTCGGCGGTGTTCCTGGCGCAGGGCTTTACACGCGCCTTGGCCGATGGCGTCAGCTACTCGCTGGCCGACTTGACTGAAAGCGAAAAGAAGATTGTCCCGAAGGAATTCTTTATTGTCGTGGACCGCGTGATTGTCCGCGAGAATACGCGCACCCGTATTGCCGAAGCGGTTGATGGAGTCCTGAAGCTCACACATGGTGAATTGATCCTGGACATCAACGGGAGCCGTAAACTTTTCAGCACGGTGCCGCGCTGCCCTGAACACGGGGCGCAGCTTTCTAGACCACTCGCGCCCGAAGACTTATCACCATATTCCCGCACGAGCATTTGCGAAAAATGTGGCGGCACCGGAATCATCGAAGACGGCGACAGCAGCGAAGATTGCCCCGATTGCAAGGGCCTTCGACTCAAGCAGAATTTTTTGAATGCCGTTATTGACAGCACGACTTGGCAAGACATTTTAAGCACGCCTTTCGCGGAACTCGAAAGCCGGCTGCACGCCCTGTTCGACAATCGACTGTCGGCAAAGCAGCAACCCGCATTCCGTACGCTCGTAGACCGTATTCAGGCGATTGTCAACCTTGATATCGGTTACCTCACGGCAGGGCGTGCAGGCGCCACCCTTTCGGGTGGCGAAGTCCAGAGACTTCGGCTTTCGAGCCTCAGCACCGGTCACCTGAACAACCTCTTAATTGTCCTCGACGAACCCGCCAGCGGTTTGCACCAGAGCGATGTCGATGCCCTCTGGAAAGTTCTCAAGAAGGTACAATCTCGAGGAAACACGCTGGTTCTCATCGACCACAATCCCGCCCTCATCAAGAAAGCCGACTGGATTATTGAAATGGGACCTGGCGCCGGTGAAAAAGGCGGCGAAATTCTGTTTCAAGGAACCGCGAAAGAAGTTCTTGGCAATCCGGTATCGCCCACAGGGAATTGGATTAAGTTATTAGACGAGAAGAAGTGTCATCCTGAGCGAAGAACCGCAGGTTCGAAGTCGAAGAATCCAAAGAATGCCACGACTATCGATGTCGAGAACTTCGCCCTATTCGACATGAAGCCGGTCACCGCGCATTTCCCGGTGCAAAAGTTCAGTGTCATCACGGGCCAGAGCGGTAGCGGCAAGTCTACGATTTTCTTCAAGAACCTCGCCCCACGTGCCGCCAAGGGCGAATTCGAAAGTCTAGGCATCCAAGCGCTATCGATTCTTTCTACAGGCGATTTCCATGGAAACCGCCGCAGCACCGTCGCCTCGGCCATCAACCTGAACACGATTCTCCGCGACCTGTTCGCGAAACTCCCCGAGAGCAAGGTCCGCGGCTACACCGCTAGCAAATTCGCGACGCACGCCCCCGGCGGTCGCTGCGAAAACTGCAAGGGCGAAGGCGTCATCCTCGATCCCGCAGGCTACGAAGAATCCGAATGCCCCGTATGCCTCGGCAGACGCTTCAAAGACGAAATTCTCGAAGTCCGCTTCAAGTCGCTTTCCATCGCCGACATCTATGACCTAGAAGTCGGCGACGCCTACAAGCTGTTCATTAACATGAAGCCCTTTGCGGACAAACTCAAACCGCTCGTAGACACTGGCCTCGACTACCTGAAACTCGGGCAGACTACGACGCACCTCTCCGGCGGCGAACGCGCCCGTTTGCGCCTTTCTATCGCCCTCGCTCGCGCGAAGGCGCCGAATACGCTATTCCTTTTCGACGAACCCGCCCGCGGTCTCCATCAAAAGGACATCCAGCATCTGCTTGACTTAATCCGCGGCCTCACCGAAGCGGGCCACACCGTCATTGCCATCGAGCATGCGCAGGACTTCGTGAACGCCGCCGATTACGCGGTAGAACTTTCGCGCAAGTAACGCGCAATTTATTTTCGATTTTACTTAAAAGACTTCTTCGCGTTTTCCAGCGTTTCAATCACCTTATCGCACCAAGCGTCAAAATCAGGATCTTCCTTCTGGAATTCCGGATGTGCGAGCACGTAATCAATAGTACGGCGGATTCCCTGGTCAAAACGAACCTCGGTGCGGAACGTGGGCACGGCGCGCTTGAGTTTTGAATTGTCGAACACCACGGAGTTCGCCTTGTCGCCGATGAGGCTCCCTGTCAAATCGTAGTCGCTTACATCCGCCAGGAACTGCGAAGACACATAGTAAGGCTTAAGTTCGACTCCGAGCGCATCGGCAACCGCCTTGTAAATCTGATTCCAAGTGAGAGTTTCATCGCTTGTTATCTGGAACGATTCACCGACAGCATGCACATTGCCCATCAGGCCCACAAAGCCGCGGGCAAAATCAGTGTTGAAAGTCATGGTCCAAAGGCTCGTACCGTCGCCGTGAATGATGACAGGCTTGCCTTCGAGCATACGCTTTGCAACTTGCCAACTACCGTTCTTGCCGTGAACGCCCAGTGGAATGTGGCGTTCATCGTAGGTATGGCTCGGGCGCACAATCGTAATCGGGAAACCTTCTTCGCGGTACTTGCGCATTAGGAATTCCTCCCCCGCAATCTTGTTGCGGGAATATTCCCAATACGGATTCGCAAGGGGCGTTCCTTCAGTAATGCGATAGTCCGAAAGCGGCTTCTGGTAGGCGCTCGCAGAACTGATGTACATGAACTGCTTGGTTTTACCCTTGAATAGGCGGTAGTCGCGTTCCAGCGCACTCGGGTGAAATACGATGAAGTCGCAGACTACATCGAACTCCATGCCCTTGATTTTTTCTGCAACGTCCGACTCATTGTAGATGTCGGCGTTAATGATTTCGACACCAGCAGGGATGTCTTCTGCGGGGCGGTTCCCGCGATTGAGCAGGTAAAGTTTCCAGCCCTGGGCCACTGCAAGGCGCGTGATGGCCATGCTGATGGTTCCTGTACCGCCGATAAAGAGCGCCTTCATGTTGACTACTCCAGCGAGGCGTGCGCGGCGATGGTGTAAATCGCGGTGACATCCTTTGCCTTGAGCGGCACGAATCCCCAGCCGTCGCCCGGGTTCAGTTTTTCCACCATCTTCGGGATGTCTTCTTCCTTGGCACCGAGTTCTGCAAAGTTAATCGGCATACCAATGGAATGCAGGAACTTGCGGAAAGCCTTGATGCCTTCGAGGGCGGTCGCCTTCGGGTTCTCGAAATTCATCTCGCAACCGAACACGCGCGTCGCCATCTGGGCAAAGCGCATCACGTTGTGATCGACGACGTATTCCATCCAGGCAGGCATGATGACTGCTAGGCCCGCGCCATGGGCGCAGTCATAAAGTCCCGAGAGTTCATGTTCAATGGCGTGGCTGTTCCAGTCTTGACTGCGCCCGCAACCCACAATGTCGTTGTGAGCCACCGTCCCCGCCCACATGATGTTGGCGCGAACCTGATAATTGGTCGGGTCGGCAATGGCACGCGGGCCTTCCTTGAGCATGGCCAAGAGCAGGCCTTCACAAAGACGGTCTGTGGTTTCGACTTCGAGCGTATTCGTGAAATAGCGTTCGAAAATGTGGGCAATAATGTCGGTAATGCCGCAAGCCGTCTGGTAAGCCGGCAACGTGCAAAGGAGCGCCGGATTCTGCACCGCAAATTTCGGGCGAATCACATCAGAGCCAATATCGCGCTTGAGCATGCCATCTTCTTTAGTCACCACGGAAGCGCCACTGCCTTCGGAGCCCGCAGCGGCAATCGTCTGCACCACGCCAATCGGGAGCGCCTTCGTAACCGGCAACTTTTTCGCATAAAAATCCCAGAAATCGCCATCGTAAAGGCTACCTACGGCAATGCCCTTGGAGCTATCGATCGTAGAGCCGCCACCGACGGCCAAAATAAAGTCTACCCCATTGGCGCGCACCATCTCGATGCCCATGTAAATGAGCGTATCGCGCGGATTCGGCTTCACGCCACCGAGTTCCACATGGGCAATTCCAGCCGCATCGAGCGATGCCTTCACGCGGTCAATCAAGCCCGAACGCACCGCAGAGCCCCCACCGTAATGGATCAGCACCTTGGTGCCGCCATACTTTTTAACGAGTTCACCGCATTCATTTTCGCGGTTCATGCCAAATACGAATTCTGTGGGGCTGTAGAAGTTGAAATTATCCATGTTTGTCCTCTTGTTTCTCCTAAAAATACAAGAAAATCCCGCCCGAAAGCAGGATTTTCACAAGAATTTCGTTCACAAGCGGAACCAATAGGCGGAAAGCCTAAATTACGTTGTGTATTCAGCGTTAATCTTAACGTAGTCGTAGCTCAAGTCGCAGGTAAATGCACTTGCGCTAGCGTGTCCGATGTTCAGCACCAGCGTTACTTTGTATTCACGCTGACGAACCACCGCACGCAGAGCCTTCATCTGTTCGTCATCCAGTTGCACCGGACGTCCATTAGAAAGCACCTGCACATCGCCAAAGAAAAGATCCGTCTGTTCGGCAATCATGTTGCAGCCACTGCTACCTGCACTGCTCAGAATACGGCCCCAGTTCGGGTCTTCGCCGAACATAGCGCACTTGGCCAAGTTAGACGTACCAATGAAACGGGCCATGCGCAAAGCCTCTTCGTGGCTTTCGGCCTTTTCGATGCAAAGTTCAATGAGCTTGGTTGCACCTTCACCGTCACGCACGATATCCTTTGCGAGTTCCTTCATCACAAGCATCAGTGCGGCGCGGAATTCACCCTGTTCGGAGAGAGTCAAGTCTTCGTACTTGATTCCGCTCATGCCGTTAGCCAAGAGAATGCAAGTATCGTTCGTGCTGGTGTCGCCATCGACCGTAATCGCATTGAAGGAATCAGCGATGTCGGCGCGAAATTCAGCAAAGAAATCGATCGGCAAAGCAAGGTCAGTCGTAATAAAGGCAAGCATCGTGGCCATGTTCGGGTGAATCATGCCCGAGCCCTTGCAGGCGCCACCGATGGTCACCACACCCTTTTCGGTCTGGATTTCAACGGCATGGCTCTTGAGCGCAAGGTCAGTGGTCAGAATGGCGCGGCCAAATTCTTCGGAAGCGTCGGAGTGGAGCTTTTCAACCAGCTTCGGGATACCGGCTTCAATCTTGTCCATCGGCATCAGGTGACCAATCACACCGGTGCTGCAAACGAGCACGCTCTTCGGAGTAAGCTTCAAAGCTTCTTCGGTAAGGACAGCCATGCGTTCTGCATCGCGCAGGCCCTGTTCGCCGGTACAGGCGTTTGCGTTACCGCTGTTCACCACAACAGCAGAAGCAAAGTGGGCATGTTCAAGAGCAGCTTTGTCATAAAGCACCGGAGCAGCCTTCACCTTGTTCGTTGTAAACACGGCAAAGCAACGTGCAGCCTTTTCACTCTTCAAAAGAGCCATGTCAGCGTTACCGCTGGCCTTAATGCCTGCACAAATACCAGATGCGGTGAATCCCTTGGGGGAACAAACGCCGCCTTTTTCCAATACAGTGTACATAGTATCTCCTATTGTTTTTTACGCCCTAAATTATAGCAAAAAAGCGACTATGTTGAACACGACACGATTCCGCTCTACAAAAAAATTCTAATTTAAAGGCATGGCTAAAACACCCTGTACTAAAGAAACTTACGACAAATTGGTTGAACGTTACACCTTCCTCAAAAAGGTCGAGCGTCCCCGCGTTGTAGATGAAATGGAAGAAGCCCGCAAGCAAGGCGACCTGAGCGAAAACGCTGAATACCACGCCGCCAAGGAAATGCTGGCTCATATCGATCTGGAAATTCCCAAGCTGGAAGACCAGATTTCTAATGCAATTATCGTTGAATTTGACGCAAACTCCGACACCGTTCGCTTTGGCGCCACCGTTACCGCCAAAAACCTTGCTACCAAGAAAGAAGTGGTCTACCAGTTGGTGAGCCCCGAAGGCGTCGACCCGATGAACGGCAAGATCAGCTTCAAGAGCCCCATGGGTTCCGCATTCATGGGCAAGAAGAAGGGTGAAATCGTCGAAGTCGTGACCCCCAAGGGCAAGAACCGTTTCGAAATCGTCGACTTCAAGTAAGCTATGATTCTAGCCCTCATCGGCAAAGACCAGTTCTCCAAGGATGAGCAGACCGACAAGTTCCTGACCGATGCCCTTGGAGACCGCAAGAACGACCCGCTTTCTAAGCAGATCGTGTATGCTTCTGACACAAACATTCCATCGGTTGCCGGGCTCATCATGGAAAGCTGCGGCGCCGTCTCCATGTTTGCGCCGGAACAGGCGGTGGTCGTCCGCAATGCCGATGCCATGAAGGCCGAAGAATCAAAAGCCCTCGCCCGCTGGCTCAAGGATGCTCCCGACTGCAAGTTGCTGCTGGATTTTGATGAGCTCCGTGCCAATTCGGAACTCTACAAGATTCTGCAGAAGGTCGGTAAAATCGAAAAGTACGAAGAACCCAAGCAGTACAAGATGCAAGAATGGATTGCATCGAACGTACCCGCCCACTTCGGAAAGCCGATCGAGCCCGCCGCCAGCCAGTACCTGGCAGACGCTTTAGGTACCAACACCAAGCTCGTTTGCGAAGAACTGGAAAAAGCTTTAATCTACGATCCCGACTGCACCAAAATCACCTTCGATCTCGTGAAGACCATGATTACGCCCCGCCGCGAAATCCCGCCTTACGAGATTCTGAACTATTTTGGAATGCGTGACGCCGTAGGTTACACCCGCAAGTTGCACGAAATCCTTTACGGCAACAAGGACAACGATGCAATCCGCATCGTAAACGCCCTCTACGGTCATGCCGTAGACTTGCTCAACTTCATGTCGCTTACCGCCAAGAAGATGAGCGCCGAAGACGCCGCCCAGGCACTCGGCAAGAACTACTTCATGTTCTGTAAGCAAGGCAATGCCGCCGAATGTTGCCGCCGCTGGGGCAAACCGCTCCTCTGCCGCGTCATCCGTCGCCTCGCCGACCTCAACTACGAATTCAAGAGCAGCAGCTGGACTGTTACTAGTCAAGAACTGGCTCTCGCCGCACTCGTGGTAAGGTAGCTAGTAAAGCTTAGTTGATCCTTCAACAAGTTTTTAAGTTCTAATAAAAAATCCCCGAAGCAACCATCGCTCCAGGGAAATTTCTTTTATGCAAGGCTTAAATTAGTTCCAGCCTTCTTCCTCTTCTTCAGCAGGAGCCGGAGCGGCAGGTGCCGGAGCGGAAGCCTTTTCGGAAGAAGCCTTTTCGGCAGGCTTTTCCTGGGCAGGTTCCTGCTTCGGTTTGGGTTCCACAATCGGAGTTTCATCGTCACCGGGTTCTGCAGCCGGAGTGCGTTCCACCTTCTGGGCCTGCGGAGCACCTTCCATGGTATCGGAGGCTTCAGAAAGTTCCACGGAGCCCACATAGTTGCGGATAATGCGCGGGGTCACGAAGATAATCAGGTCACGCTTGGTGACAGCCTTACGGCTGTACTTGAAGAGATTACCCAGCAGCGGGATATCCTTCAGGAACGGAATACCGGATTCACTTTCGGTATTTTCGTTACGGGTCAAACCACCGATCACCACCGTTTCGCCATCAGCCACCACGACCTTGGTCTTGGCTTCCTGGGTACTGATCACCACCTGGCCCTTTTCGTCATAGCCATAAGAGTTGTTTTCGGGGTGCAGGTCAAGCAAGATGCGGTTGTCGCCAGAAACGTGCGGAGTCACCGTCAGCTTGATACCTGTTTCCACGAGCTGCGTCGAAGATTCACCGCTATCGTCAATCACGCGGATAGATACCTTGTCACCCATGAACACCTGGGCTTCAGTGTTGTCGAGGGTAGAAACCTGGGGGCTAGCAAGCACTTCGGTAGAAGCGTCACCCATGATGTTGGAAATTGCAATCTGCAGGTTGTTGTCTAACAAGCTTGCAGTAATTGCAGTCGTTGCATTGCCAACAGCCGGAGAAGCACCGCCGTTGGGCAAGGAATGAATAGCTGCACTGGTACGAGTATCGCCAGAACCGCTACCCTGCGGAGTCGTAACTGTACCCGGAGTCAAAGCCGTGGTACCCATTCTTGCAGTCCAATCCACACCCAGTTCGCGGGCGCGTTCGCTGTTCACGACCACGAGCTTTGCGGTAATCATGATCTGGAGGGTTTCGACATCGAGCTCGGTCAATGCCTTTTCCATCTGTTCGATCTTGCCGTCGGTATCGTACACGATAATGGAGTTCGTACGTTCCACCGTCGTAATGCGGCCACGGTTAGACTTCATGCTTTCCAGCACCTTCACCAGTTCTTCGGCCTTGGCATGGTGCACCTGGAAGTTCTTACGGACCAGCGGAGCATTCTGTTCTGCCTGGGCTTCTTCGTCAGCAATCTTCTTCTGTTTAGCCTGGTATGTAGCGGAACGCTGAATCAAGATATACTTGTCTTCGATAATCCAAGTCAAGTCGTTCATGCTACAAATAATGTCAAGAGTTTCTTGCCATGTTTTCTTTGTCACCTTGAGGCTCGTCTTACCCTTGACTTCGGGAGCAAGAATAATGTCCACACCGGCAATTACAGAAACAGAGCTGAACACCGCTTCGAAGTTCATGTCAACAAAGCTGAAATCGTACAACTTCTTATTCGGAGTCGATACAGAACCTTCAGCAGGAGCACTCCATGCAGTAGTGAGACCCACCACCAAGAGAAGAATAGTAAGGATTTTTGTCATATTTTTCACTTTTGACCCCCAAGTTTATCGGGAAGACCCATGGAGTAGCGACGGCTCACCCCGAATTCCTGAATCAGGAAGAGTACGTCAGTTTGTGTGATTTTTAAAACTTTACCGTTGAGAATCTTGTCGCCTTCTTTAACGGTGTACGAAATAGACGGATTCTTGGATTCAACAAGAATAGCTACCGGCACATCCGATTCCCAAATGATACCCACCAGTTCAACCTGGTCAATATTGATACCTTCTTCCACAAGGCCATCCACTTCGACAAACGGGTCGCGACGGCCAAAGGAACTATAAGTCACGCGGTCTTCATAAAGACCATCGAGCTGGCTACCAATCTGCGCGGTGTTTGTCGTGAGATTCGTACCACGTTCCTTGTCAACTTGTTTCAGGCGTTCTTCTTGCACAGAGGAAAGTTCGTCAAAGAAACCGACGGCGCGGCGGTCCACATAGCCCACCCTGTTACCGTACTGGACTTTGCGATACAGGCCCTTCATATCGAGGCTTACCAGACGATCGCCAAACACAAGGCGCTGCATCACCTGAGAGTTCTCGTTCGGGGCGGCGTAGAATTCCGTTTCATCTGCAACCACAATCAGTTCGCGAACAACCGGACGCAGGTGGAATGTCTGGGAACCCGAAATAATCTTCTTGCTGCCCTTGTCGAGATTCTTCACAAAGGCATCGAAGTTCGGCTTTTCGTCAACAGCCTTCATCCAATCGCGCACAAAGATTCCCTTGGGCTGTGCGGACCAGAATACAAAGCCATCCCTATTGATTCCCTTTTCGGCAATCTGCAACACAAGCACGCCATCCTGCACCAAGATAACCGGCTGGACAGCGCCCTTCAGCTGAACCTTAAGACCATTTGCGCCCCAAGTCACGGACTTCACCAGAGATCCGGCGCCAATCCTGAAAATAGGAGACTTTTGCGGACCGGCAAGGCCAATGGTCAAGGTGTAATTCTTGTCAATCGTAGAAACGTTCTGAATTTCAATGGGTTCTTCAGCCACAAGGCGGAACTGTTCCATACCGGAACCGATGAGAACCGTCATTTCCTTCAGCTTCGGAAGCAGTGCAGAAATAGCACCACCCTCGAGAATGGCCTTGTCAATCTGCTTTTGCTGTTCGGCCATGAGTTTTTCAGCTTCACGGGCAGCCTTTTCGGCAGCCTTCTTTTCTTCGGCCAAGCGCTTCTTTTCTTCGAGAGCGGCCTTTTCGGCAGCCTTCTTCTCTTCAAGAGCGCGGCGTTCCGCTTCCTTCTTTTCGGCAGCTAAACGCTTCTTTTCTTCGGCAGCAGCTTTTTCGGCAGCCTTTTTCTCTTCAGCGGCGGCCTTGGCGGCAGCCTTCTTGTCGAGGGCAGCCTGCTTTTCAGCAGCTTTCTTTTCTTCAAGAGCACGCTTGTCGGCAGCCTTCTTTTCTTCGGCCAAACGTTTCTTTTCTTCGAGGGCGGCCTTGGCGGCAGCCTTCTTGTCAAGAGCAGCCTGCTTTTCGGCAGCCTTCTTGCGTTCAGCAAAAAGCTTAGAAAGGGTCCAAGACTTTCCGCCCTTATTCTTGAGTTTAATCAAGAAGTTGGACTTGTCCAGGGCAATTTCGTTTTTATCCGAAGCAATCGATGCGCCAACAGCCATTTCAATCTTCAAGAACGCCGTACCCTTGTACGCATCCTTGAACACCTTCATGGACTTGACAAACTTGGAATTGGCATCAATGTCGTAATCACCTTCGCCAAGAGCAAAAGTCGTTTCAGAGAAACCCACCGTCAACTTCTTGGAAGCGGCATCGTACTTCTGGAAGAACGTGGGCAAGTTCTTGTCAGATGCAAAGGCAAACACCACCTGGCAACCCTTTGCACTGCAATCAAAGCGCACATCCTTGATCTGGGCGGCACTAGCAAAAGCCGTAAAGGCAAGCAACAAAAGAAGAATTTTCATTTTCATCATTTGCCAACCTTCTTAGATGTGTACGTAGTCAGGTTGAATGTCACCGACATGGTAATCGGAGTCCAGCCATGAGTTTCAGACTTTTCCACTTCGGCCTTGATACCCGAATAACGGTTCAAGCGAAGGTTCGTAATGGCAGTCGGGTAATTGAAGTTCGCAATTTCTGCAAACAGGTAACCCAGCATGTGGTAGCCCGAATTGACGGCAATCGAATAACGGTTTTCGATATAGTGTTCCTTTTCAGCGCGGCCTTCAGGATTGAACTTCTGAATCTGTACCATGGAGCTACGAATCACCGCGTAAAGGTCCTGCAAGCGCAGCGGCACCTTTTCTTCTTCGGGGAACATTTCCTTCAACTTTTCGAAATCCTTTTCGGCCTGGGCCAATTGCATTTCGAGTTCAGCCACGCGATGCTTCTTGGCGTTGATCTTGTCCAGTTCTGCCTGAGCCGACTGAAGATCACGTTCCAGAGATTCACGCTGATACGTAAACGGATCCCATACATAGTTATACACTAGATGGGCTGCAACCATAATCAGGAGGCACACGACTATGGCATAGACGTTTCGTTTGTCTTTTAGATCTATCTTACCCATTATCACCCTCCCCAAGATCTCGCTTGAGAACTATCTTGATGGTGAAATTATAGGCTTCTTTTCCATCCACCTTTGCAGTAGAGATGGTCACCAGCGAAACCGATTGGATACTCACCTGCTTTTCGAGCTTCACCATGTATTCGGCTACTTCCGAGAAGTCGTAGGTGACTCCGCGCATTTCAAGATCGAATTCACCCATCTGGTTAATGCTTGTAATCCACATGTTTGGCGGAAGCACCGACGAGATATTTTCGAACAAAATAACCCAGCGTTTCTTGCTCACCTGGATGGACTTGAGAGCATTGATCTTTGTATTGACAACACCCTGCTTCTGTTCCAGGTCGCTAATCTTGGAAAGCAGCGGACGTTCACGTTCCACTTCTTCCTGAACACGGTTCAGTTCTTGGCTCAGACCGCTAATAGTTTCAGAGACATAACCTTGCAACATGACCACGGCAACAATTGCAACAAGCAGAGCAACTGTGGGCCAAATGATGCGACGGTCCGTTACCCAAGAAAAGTCTTTTTGCTTCTTGCGGAATTCCGGCGGAAGCAAGTTAATGGAAATGGCCAAGGCATTTCTTGTGGTTTCTTTTTTCGTAGACGCCATTAGAACTTCCTCATTGCCAAGCCCAACGCAGGGGCGTAAATATTGGAGAGAGCGATCGAGAGACCACCCTCGCCAAACACCTTGGAATCACAGGGCACGAGCCTGAACGGATTCACCGTGTCAGTCTCGATACCGGAGTGTTCTGCGATAAATTCCCTCAGACCAGGGGCGGCGGCTCCACCTCCACCCAACAAAATTTTGTCTAGGGGTTTGGAATCTTCCGAAGACGAGAAGTAGCGGATACCAATATCGATCTGCGCCATCAGGTCCTCGTATGCCAGTCGGAGCGCTGCTTCGACTTCAGCTTCGGAGAATCCGTCTACCACAGACAGATCTCCCTTGCTCAAAATTTCGTGGCACTTTTCGGAATCAATGCCAAGGTTCATGCAGGTCTTGCTGACCACCATATCCAAGGAACCACCGGCCATGGCACGCATGGAATGGAACTGGCCGTCCTGCACGAAGGCCACGCTCATCTTCTTTTCGCCAATATTGAAGATTGCAACAGTCTTTTCTTTTTCAGCATCTTCGACCGTTGCCACATAAGCATTCAGCATGCCGAAAATATCGACATCCAGCGCCGATAGTTTGAGCCCGCGTCGATTGAAGAACTGGGCCCAGGAGTCCAACAGAGCGCTTTTCGCAGCCACCACGTTCACCTTGACGTCTTCGTTTTCACGGGAATAGATCTCGTAGTCAATCACGTTGTCCTGGTCATCGAAGGGCGGACGGGACTGGGCAGTCTGAAGAATAATGGCCGCTTCATTTCCGTTTTTCGGCACCTTGACAGACACACGGTCCACCAGAACACCACCGGCGCCAGCACCGCAGTTTACCGATGCAACAATATCGCAGGAATCGTCGATGGGGTGACGAATCAGCAGCTTCGCCATAGCCTCGGCGAGCAGTTCAGCCCCATCCTTTTCGCGTTTGCCGTCCTTATCGGTGGGAGCATCCCCTTCACGCACCTGAATTTCGCCATTGACGATACATCCATCAGGCACCCGTTCCAAGTCGGCGTCTAAAACAATCTTGTTTCCGCTCGCGCCATGCAAGACCTTGACATACTTGATGCTGTAATGACCAACATCAATGCCAACTGTCTCGCGCAAGCCACGGATTTTAGAAATCAATCCTAAAGCCAAAGTTAACTCCGATTGTAAAACATTTCCTTACTAATTCTACCTTTATAAAAGCAGAATGTCAAGCGAAAAATCAATCTAAGTCATTGAAAATGAACTACTTAGGCCTGTTTAGTCCACTTTTTTGCCTGTTTTTTTGACTTACTCAGTTCAAACAGGTACTGAAGCACTCTTTCCTGGGTCCAACCGAAGGTTCCACGGAAAGAAGCTGTAAGGCAATAGTAGTTGGGGAAATCCTTGTTTTTTTGCCCTAAATTGCGCAAAATCTCAATTTCCACGTCTTCGTCGCCAAAGCTGGGAAGCTCAAACTGGATACGCAAATGCTGCCCCGGATAGCATTCCTGGGGCAATCCAATCATGATACCGCCTGCAGAAAGGTCCAGAAGGGTTCCTCCAACGGTATTTCCGTTTTCAAAAACGGCCGTCACGGGGAACGCCACCTGTTCACGAACCCAACGACGCAGCTGGCGCTTATCCAAAGAAGAGGAATGTATCAGGACTAGATTATTGGTTTCATCCACACGTCGAACAGGAATGGTCGTAGAATAGATAGCGTCATCGGGTCGGGTCCATCGGATTCGAATGGAGCGCCCCACCAGCGAAGTGGCCGGTCCATCACTCCCATCGTAAGAAATAGCCCATTCCTTTTCGGTTCGCCACACGATATCGGAGCGCTTGATCAACGTTCCGTTTTCAGGAATCAAGTCAATGCGGTCTCCCACATTAAACTGTCTGGTAGAATAAACTTCAGACAAAGGATTCGATGCCGTAAAATTCATCTTGTGGCGGAGAGCTTCCACTGCAGCAAGAGTTTCATCACGGACATCGAATACATCGCGAACATAGTAGAACGCTGCTACCGCTTGTTCAAAGAGCCCTGACGAATTCAAAATGGCATCTTTGTTTTCAAAGGATGACGTTCTAATTATTTTGTCCAAAGTCCTTTTTTCTTTAGGAGAAAAACCGAGTTCTGCGACCCTATCATCAAAAGCTTGGGTACCAAACATTTCCTCGTTTTCACGGCGGTCATTGATGCGATGGACTTCCAACAGCACCAACAGCGCTATGCACAAGCATATGACAAAGGCAAACCAAACTATTTGAAGCGGGTCAATCATGATTACTCAGTCCAGACTCCGTTGATGTAAGTTCCCAGGACGCTGGAAGGAAGTTCCTTGCCCAAGAACGGAGAATTACAGACATGCCCCGCAAAGACCTTCTCGGTCACCTTGCTCGGCTTGTCCGGATCGATTACGACGAAATTCTCGAAGTTTTCGGGCAGACGGGCACCAACCAAGCGGGCAGGAGCAAAGGCCAGCAATTCCAAAGCACGAGCGACACCGACACGGGCACACAGCTTCTTCCAAATCGCAGGCAGGGCGATTTCAAGGGAAAGAGCTCCCGGAATAGAATCTTCAAAATTCACTTCGGTATCTTGACGAAGCACCGGCGTAAGGTTCATGCTAATCGCAGTCACCGTACCATCTTCCAGACCCTTCCACAAAGCTTCACTATCATCAGCAGAACGGAGAGGCGGAATCAAATGGAAGGCGGAATCCAAAGTTTCAAGGCTTGAATCATCCAGCAACAGATGATAAAGTCCCACATCGCAAGTGACGTCAATGCCCTGCTTCCGTGCGTTACGAATAAGATCTAACGTTTCGCCACAGGTAACCTGCTTAAAGTGCACCGGCACCTGCAGGAAGCGGGCCGTTTCAAGCACAGTGTAAGCAGCGATGGTTTCTGCGATACGAGGAATTCCCTTCATGCCGAGCATGTCGGAATAGGCACCTTCGTGAACGCAACCGCTATGGCGCAGCGTCTTGTCCATGGGCTGGAAGAAGAAACGCTTACCCGTCATTTTGCCATATTCCATGGCAAGACGAAGGAACCTGCTATGAGGTATAGAGGCACCACCGTCACCGAAGCCCACGGCTCCAGCATCGGCCAGGTCTAACATTTCGGCGAGGCTATCAGAGCCAAAGCCCTTGCTGTAAGCACCCAAGAACTTGATATCCATACCGTCGTTCTTGCCGCAATTGCCAAAGCGTAACTTCATGGCCACCATCTTGTCGGCATCGTCAATGGGGTTTGCGGCACTTTCGTAAAGACCGCCATAGAAGCCGCCACGACGCATGGCGTCAAGACCGTTCTTGAATGTATAGACGTCATCACGGAGCGGTTCCATAAAATCGAGGCCAAGACCAAACAAGGCCGGAAGAACCAGGGCCCCGTTACAGTCAATTTCCTGATCAGGCTTGAAATCTTTTTCTTCCTTAGAAACAAGCTTCCCTTCGGCATCGATGCGAATATCGGTGTCAACAAAATCTTCACCCTTGTTCCAGAGCTTCAAATTCTTAAGAACGCGCGATGCGCCTTTTGCGCTATTAAGCGTTTTCATTGCGACCTCCAGCCAAAAGGAAGAGTACTGCCATACGGACGGCAACCCCGTTGGTTACCTGATTCAAGATGACGGAATGTTCACCGTCTGCAATTTCACTATCCAGTTCTACGCCTCGGTTAATGGGGCCCGGATGCATGATCAGCACCTTGTCCTTGGCCGATTCCAGAACCTGTTCGGTAATACCGAAGAAGTTGCGGTATTCGCGCATGCTGGGAAGAAGGGCATCATCCATGCGTTCCTTTTGCAAGCGAAGAGCGATTACCGCATCAGCATCCTGCACCGCCTTGTTCACATCGGTTTCCCAAGAGACGCTGCCAGCGAGTTCCTTGTACTGCAACAGCTCCGTATTGCGGGGCACCAGGGTGCTGGGTCCGCAAAGGGTTACATGGGCACCCATGGTGGTCATGCCCCAAATGTTACTGCGAGCCACACGGCTGTGTCGGATATCGCCTACGATTGCCACCTTTTTGCCTTCAAGGGTTCCAAGCTTTTCTTCGACCGTAAGCATATCCAGGAGAGCCTGGGTAGGATGTTCGTGGGCACCATCACCAGCATTCACGATAATCGCGTTACTGTGTTCAGCCAGGAACTTGGGAACGCCAGTCCCCTTGTGGCGGACCACCACGATATCGATCTTCATGGATTCGATGTTGCGGAGCGTATCCACCAGGGTTTCACCCTTCTTGACGCTGGAATTGGAACTCGCAAAGTTAACCGTATCGGCGGAAAGGCGCTTTTCGGCGAGTTCAAAACTAGTGCGGGTACGGGTACTGTTTTCGAAGAACAGGTTCACCACCGTAAGGCCGCGAAGGGACGGAACCTTCTTGATGGGGCGTTCCAAAATTTCACGGAATTGTTTGGCATTATCCAAAATAGTGCGAATGTCCTGCTTGGACACACCCTGAAGTCCGAACAAATGCTTGATCTGTAATGCACCCATCTTAGGCCTCCACCTCTACGAGATAAACGGAATTTTCCTTGTCAATCGGTTCAATTTGCACGCGGACTTCCTGGTCCTGTGCGGTTTCCACCGTAAGTCCTACGCAGTCGGGTGCAATGGGAAGTTCGCGATGACCGCGGTCCACTAGAACGCAAAGGCGGATTGCCGCCGGGCGTCCGAGATCGAGAATTGCCTGCATGGCCGCACGAACCGAGCGGCCCGTATAGAGCACATCGTCCACCAGAATCACCGTTTTACCTTCCACCGAAGCGGGCATTTCAGTAATGCGCATTTCACTGGAGCCCATATGGGTGCGGTAATGGAAGTCGTCACGGTAGAAAGTGGCGTCGAGGCTTCCCATGGGGACTGTCTTGTTAAACTTCTGACTTAAACGCTCGCAGATTTTTTTTGCGAGAGGAATTCCGCGGCTTGCCATACCGAGCACCACCACATCGTCTGCGGTGGGATGCATCTTGGCGAGCTTTGCAGCCATTTCGTCGAGAGCGAATTCCATTGCCTGGGCAGACAGGAGCTCTCTGATTTTTTTACTGTTGTCTTTCATATAGGTATCAGGTTCAGATACAGGTTTTCAGCCTAGCCTTAGTTTTCACTCCTGAATGTAGCATTTTTTATGATTTTTCACCTTAAAATACGGAAATTGACCCCATTTTTTTGTATATATAATAAAAGAAACATCAAACCCCGGCAAAGCCCTGCCGGGACATTAATAGGAGATTTTATGTTCAATCAGTTGGGTAAACCGGAAGCAGGTGAAACCATCGCCATCATGAAGACAAACCACGGTACCATGAAGTTGCGCATTTTCGAAGATATCGTTGGCGAATGCGCCACGAACTTCGTTGAACTCGCCAAGCAGGGCAAGTATGACGGAGCTCCGTTCCACCGCATTATCAAGGACTTCATGATTCAAGGCGGTGACTTTACCCGCAGAAACGGTACGGGTGGTCACTCTGCCAAGGGTCCCGGCACCACGATTGGCGACAAGTATGACCCGCGTCTCACCCACATGCGTGGAGCTCTGAGCTGGGCAAAGACAGCCATGCCGAACTCCATCGGTAGCCAGTTCTTCATTGTCCACGGCGACAACGTGCACTTTTTGGACCACGACCAGGTTGGCCCCGGCCCCGCTGACGGCTACTCCGTATTCGGCCAGCTCTACGAAGGTTTCGAAGTCCTGGACGAAATCGCAGGTGTCAAGACCGACCGCCGCGACGCCCCGTACGAAGACGTGATCATCGAATCCGTGACGATCGAAAAAGCCTAATTGTCAAGTGTGAAATGTGGGATGTGGAATGTGAAATGAATTAGCCAACTTTCCTCATCACACACTACACATTTTAAGCCTTTAGTTCTTGAAAAAATCTCTCTAATGAGAGATTTTTTCTTTTTTTCAAAAAAAAACATAAACTACCCTTGACAATTCAAAATACTTCTTCTATATTTGGGCCAGCCCTCGGGGTTATAGCTCAGTTGGTAGAGCGCCTGCATGGCATGCAGGAGGTCAGGAGTTCGACTCTCCTTAGCTCCACTAGGTAAGAACCGTTTGCAAAAGCAAACGGTTCTTTTTTTATATCACATAAAACCAGCAAAACCGCAGACCACTTTCGCTAGTTTGTAATAATTTTGTATTTTTGTGGTATGGATACTACAATCTTGAACAAACTCGCTAAAATCACCCGCAAGGGAATGTTCTTGGGTACAATGGCCAGTTTCGCCATGATGCCCACCGCATTTGCCACCGAATGCAACGAAAAAACCATGGACGCTTTCGCCTACGAAGACTGCGTCAATGCACAAGCAGGTGCAAAAGTATCTAACGACAATTTCGGCGCAAGCGGTATCGACAATGCCGATGGCATGCAGCAAAAGAAGGTTCTCAAGCCTGAAGCGCCAACGTACCGCCCCTTTGAACGCGATGCCTACCTGACATCCAGTTTTGGCGAGAACCGAGGAACCCGTTACCACGCCGGTTTCGACTACTCCACCCAAATGGAAGAAGGCTGGCCCATTTACGCTCCCGAAGACGGCAAGGTTGTAGAACTTAGGGTATCTCCGTTCCACTACGGAAAACTGATGCTCTTCAAGGGCAACAGCGGAAAGACCTGGGCTTTCGCGCACCAGAGCAGCTTCGGCAAGCTTGACGAACAGGTAATCAAGAAACAGTATTCCTCCAAAAAGAACGATGTCACCATCAAGACTAACGCTAGCTACAAGAAGGGCGACACGTTGACCTTCTCGGGTAGCACCGGTATCGGAAATCCGCACTTGCATTTGGAAGTCCGTCTCGACAACGACCGCATCATTAACCCCGTCCAGGCCGGCGTCGTTATTACCGACACCATTGCTCCGCAGTTTTTTGGCGTTGCCGTTTGGCAGGGCAACCACATGGCCATTACAAATCCCGAAGCCCTGAACAAGGGGTGCGTCGAGACGCCTGTGAAAAACGAATTCAACTTGAGCATGGCCGTAAAGATTGCAGACTACAGCCGTGAGCCCAAGGATAATCCCATGTCGGTACGCCGACTCACCGTTTGGCGCTACGACGAAAAGATTTTTGAAGAAATTCTCGACACCCTGCGCTACAGCAAGATGTCCCTCATTCGCGACCAGCTGCTATGGGCCGAAGAAGCCGACACTGCCGGTGACTGGCACTTTATTAACGCTAAGCTTGCACCCCTTTCGACCTACACCATCGAAGCGGAAGACTTTAGCGGCAACAAGGTCAGCAAGAAGTTCACCTTCCACCCCCGTTGCAAGAGCGACAGGCCCATGCAATTGTTCAAGAACCAGACTACCCCGCTGTTTACGTTCTTGAAGCGACCGATGCTCGATTTGTTCCGTTGCAAGAACGGAATGAAGTTCACCGCCATGACCGGTGACAAGGTGATTGAAGAAGATATGTGCAAGGCCTTCAAGCCGGCTCCGATTACGATCGGCCGCCTCCTTGAAATTTATCCCGAAATGACAAGCATTCACTACTCCGCCGACGCAAGCATTACAGGCGACGGCAGAGCCGCAGACGAGACCATCGAAATACACGCATTCAACCAATACCAAAGAAGTGTCAACTGGTCTACCAAGATTGGTAACGTGGGTATCACGCAGAAAATTACAGGCATTCCCACCGGTCGCGACACCACCAAGCAAATTCTCGCCGTCACCCGCACGCATACCGACAGCCTGGATTTCTTTGAATTCCACCCCAAGGGTATGCAACTCGGCAACTGGACCGTATGCATTGACAATCCCGAAAACAATCAACCGCTTTACTGGCTGGGTGAAACCACCCGCAACTGGTTTATCTTCAGCAAGCAGACCAAGGGCAAGAACCGCTGCGCCACCACGAACGAAATTCGCGATATCGCCAATATCGAAAATACTGAAGCTCCGACTCTCGGATTCCCCTACTGGTCTGACATGATGATTAGCGGCGTGCATCAGCCCGCCCTCAAGATTCCGGTACTGTTCAAGTACGACGGCATTCCTGACGGGAACGCCATCACAGTGATGGTCGGCAAAAAGTGGGTTGCAGCCGAATACGATTCCGAGCCTCGTGAAATCGTCATCGAAGGCGCACAGATTCCTGAAGAAGGATCCATCACCATCAAGATTATTGACGAAGCCGGCCACAAAGCAAGCTATAACATAGACATCCCCGAAATGTAACATGGCTCGTCTAACCGAAGCTGAAGCTTTAGACCTATTTTTAAACGCCCCCCTCGACGAACTCTGTGCCCGCGCGAATGCCGAAAAGGAATGCAGGCACGGCAAGTCCGTGTATTGGGTGAACAACCGCCAAATCAACTACACCAACGTGTGCGTGTTGCACTGCAAGTTCTGCGCGTTTTCGAAAATCAAGAAGGATAGTCCCACCGCTTACGACTGGGACTACGACACCATTCGAAACAAGGCTGCTGAAGCCATTGCAGGCGGTGCCCGCGAATTGCACATTGTAGGTGGGCTGCATCCGGACCATCCGTTCGATTACTACATCGAAATGTTGCGCAAGCTGCGCGTGGAATTTCCGAAGGTGAACCTGAAGGCGTTTACCGCCGTGGAAATTTGCCACTTCGCAAAGATTTCGGGACAGACGCCGTTGCAGATTATGAGCACGCTGAAAGAAGCGGGCCTAGACGCTCTGCCCGGTGGCGGCGCGGAAATCCTGGTGCAGGATGTTCGCGACCAGATTTGCCCGGGCAAGGAAACCGGCGAAGAATGGCTCGACGTTCACCGCGCTGCCCACAAGATCGGAATTCCGACGAATGCGACGATGCTGTTTGGCCACATCGAAAAGATTGAAGACCGCATCGCCCACATGAAGATGTTGCGCGACTTGCAGGACGAAGCTCCGGGCTTTTTCGCCTTCATTCCGCTGGTGTACCATCCGGAACATAATGCGTTGCATAAAATCGTCCCGAATATCACCAGCGAAGAAGATATTCTGCGTACGGTCGCTGTCGCAAGGCTTTTCCTCGACAACTTCCCGCACATTAAGGCGTACTGGATTCAAATGGGTATCGAGACCGCGATGAAGGCGCTCCACGCCGGCGCGTCGGATTTGGACGGAACAATTATCGAAGAGAAGATTACGCACGCCGCCGGCGCCACGGTTCCCGTGGGCATGAGCCCCGAGCGCATGAAGTCCTTGATTACAAACGAAGGGCTCACGCCAGTGGAGCGCGATGCGTTGTATGAACGATTCTCTTAGCGAGAATCGTTCTATGACAAGGAGAGGCTTTGCCCCTCCTAAAACCTTCCTTTTCCAAATGCAAATTCGATTCTCTTAGAAAAAAGCAGGATAGAATCCTGCTTTTTTCTTCATCAATTAAATCGACATGCGCCGCAATGCGAAATGTGAATGACTAATTCCTCATTCCACACCACACATTACACATTGTACTACTGTCTCGTGAGAGTCTTGTACTTGATGGGCTTCGGATTATCGGCATCTTCACCGAGGCGTTTACGACGGTCGGCTTCGTACTCGCTCCAGTTGCCTTCGAACCACACGACCTTCGAATCGCCTTCGTAAGCGAGGATGTGCGTGGCGATGCGGTCGAGGAACCAGCGGTCATGCGAGATGATCACGGCGCAGCCTGCAAACTTGAGGATAGCCTGTTCCAGAGCCTGCAACGTTTCGATGTCGAGGTCATTTGTCGGTTCGTCAAGGAACAACAAGTTGCCCGGTTTCTGCAAGTTCTTGGCCATGAGCACACGGTTGCGTTCACCGCCAGAAAGCGTGGTGAGTTTCTTCTGCTGAGCAGCACCGGTGAAATTGAATAGTCCGCAGTAGGCGCGGCCGTTCATCTTGCGGTCGCCCACCATGATTTCGTCGTTACCGCCGGTAATTTCTTCCCACACGGTCTTGGAATCATCAAGGCTGTCGCGGCCCTGTTCCATACTGATAATTTCAACGGTTTCGCCAATCTTGAGCGTACCTGCATCGGGCTTTTCCTGGCCCATGATCATCTTGAACAAAGTCGTCTTACCCGCACCGTTCGGACCGATAATGCCAACAATGCCCGAACGCGGCAAGCTGAAGTTCAAATCGTCGAACAGCACCTTTTCGCCAAAGGCCTTCTGCAAATGTTCCGCCTGAATCACGATATCGCCAAGGCGTTTGCCGTTTGCAATGTGGATCTGCGCCACCTTGATCTGTTCGCGAGAATCTTCGGCAAGCAAGTCTTCGTAAGCCTTGAGACGAGCCTTACTCTTGGCCTGGCGCGCCTTCGGAGAAGCCTTCACCCATTCCTGTTCGCGAGCGAGGCGCTTCTGACGGTCAGATTCACCCTTTTCTTCGTTCTTCATGCGTTCAAGCTTCTGGTCAAGCCACTGGGCGTAATTGCCTTCCCAAGGAATGCCGCGACCGCGATCGATTTCCAAAATCCAGTTCGTCACGTTGTCGAGGAAGTAACGGTCATGGGTCACCAGAATCACGGAGCCCTTGTATTCGCGGAGGTGGCGTTCGAGCCATGCAACCGTTTCTGCATCCAAGTGGTTCGTCGGTTCGTCAAGCAGCAACAAATCCGGTTCTTCGAGGAGCAAGCGGCAAAGAGCCACGCGGCGCTTTTCACCACCAGAAAGGTTCGTCACCGGCCAGTCACCCGGCGGGCAGCGGAGAGCATCCATTGCAATTTCGATATTGCGGTCAAGGCTCCACAAATCCTGAGCATCGATGATGTCCTGAAGCTTAGCCTGTTCGTCGAGAAGCTTGTTCATCTCGTCGTCTTCCATGGGTTCGGCAAACTTCATGGAAATTTCGTTGAAGCGGTCGAGAATCGCCTGCTTCTTGGCGACAGCCTGCATCACGTTTTCCTTGACGGTCAAGTTCGGGTCAAGCTGCGGTTCCTGCGGCAGGTAACCTGCGGTGCGGCCAGGTTCAATCCAAGCTTCACCCTGGAATTCCTTGTCGATGCCCGCCATAATGCGGAGAAGCGTCGACTTACCGGCACCGTTCTGGCCGATAATACCAATCTTTGCGCCATAGTAGAAGCTCAAAGAAATGTCCTTCAGCACCTCTTTGTTAGGCGGATAGGACTTGGTCATCTTGTACATGTAGAAAACGAATTTTTCTGCTTTATTCTGTTCGGCCATAAGGGCTCCAGGGGGTTACAAATGTTTGGATCCTTCGACTTCGTGCTTCGCACTGCGCTCAGGATGACACTACATCATTAATCCTTTTAAATATAATAAAAAAGTTTTCTATACTTATACTATATGAAGTTGTTCAACACCATTATCGTGTGCCTTGCACTTACCGTTTTTGCACGCGCCGCAGATAGCACGGCCGTTTCTAACGATTCGGCGGTTAACGACAACTTCCAGCGATTCTCTATTCTCCCCTTTGGCGCCTACACCGAAGAAACCAAGATTCAGTACGGTGCGGTATTCGTCTTGTTCTTCAGGCCGTTCCAAGGCGGAGAAAACATTTCTTCGATGGACTTTATCGCACGCGGTACCACGCGCGGGCAGTTCCAATTCCAGTACGCCCCGAACCTGTGGCTACTCGGCGACCACTTGCACATTCCCGCAAAACTCAACTTGAACAAGTGGCAATACTCGCTGTTTGAACGCGGCGCCCGCGGAGATTTTGACCGCATAGACGAATACAAGAGCACCTTTATCTACGGCAAGATTCCCTTCGAAATGAACTTCGGTATTCCGAACAACATTCCTCTGCGCTACGGAGTCGTATTAGAAGGCGAAGCCCGCGATAACGAACTCGGTGACGACATTCCCAAGAATTACCAAGACGGCTTTTATTTGGGCGGCGGCTACCTGTTTGTTCTCGACAAAAAAGACAACGACAACTGGCCCACCAACGGCTACTACGCAAGCTTTGAAGAAGTCTTTTTCGGCGGGGACTTTAGCTACCATACCGAAACACTCGACGCCAGATTCTACACCCCCCTATTCTGGGAAACCTCCATCGCGCTGGGGCTTTACGCAAAGCAGAGCCGTGGCGACAACGTTCCGCTGGGATGCCTCGCCGGCCCCGACGGCACCAAGCGATTCCGCGGTGTAGAATCAGGAATCTGGAGCGACACGCAGGCCTTAATCTGGCAAATGGAACTCCGCCGTCCGCTCTTCTGGCGATTCGCCGGTGTGATTTTTGGCGAAACCTTGCAATCCGCCCCCTACTTCAGCGAGCTCTTCAAGCGGCAAATGCATTACGCCGTCGGCTTTGGCGGACGCCTCGCCCTCAACAAAAGCGAAAAGCTACACGCCCGCGGAGACATTTCGCTTGTAGACGGCAAGCATATCGGCATTACGATTGATTTGAGAGAATCGTTCTAGCAATAAGTTTGAAACAAAAAAAGGCCGCGATTAAATCGCGGTCTTTTTCGCAAGTGTATAGATTCTTCGACTCCGGCGTTACACGCCTCCGCTCAGAATGACACAGAAACGGCTATTTGACGGAAGCAGTCAGCAGCTTAGTCGTGAGTTGCAAACGCCCAGTATTAACTGGGCGTGGCAACGAGAGCGAGGCCTCAACTTCAATTTACTTGTTAGCAGCAAGGCCGAGCAGTCTTGTTACTGCAGCCACATACTCGGCCGGGTTCGGGAGCGGAGAACCTTCGGCGAGCAATGCCTGACCGTAGAGGGCCTTCGGCCAATCGCCCAGGTCTTCCTTGGCTTCGGCTTTCTTCTTGAGCATTTCGCAAATCGGGTGCGTCGGGTTGATTTCCAGAATGCGCTTGCTCTTCGGCAAGTTCTTCTGGCCCATGGCCTTCATCATGCGTTCCATCTGGGCGCTCATAGCGTCTTCGCTTGTCACGAGGCAGCAGGGGCTATCCTTCAGGCGGCTAGACACGCGGACTTCCTTGATGTCTTCGTCCAAGACCTTCTGCAGGTTTTCGCAGAGGCCCTTGAAGATACCCTTGTTGGCTTCTTCAGCCTTCTTTTCGTCTTCGGTCTTTTCGAAGTCCACGTCGCCGCGGGCGATGTCGTGGAACTTCTTGTCGCCGAATTCCTGGAGGCTAGACATCATGAATTCGTCGATGCC
>JAFXLS010000074.1 GCA_017530965.1 Fibrobacter sp. | reverse complement strand
GTATCGCCCAGATCAAGAAGCAGATTGAAGCTACCACCAGCGATTACGATCGTGAAAAGCTCCAGGAACGTTTGGCCAAGCTCGCTGGCGGCGTTGCCGTGATCAAGGTCGGTGCCGCTACCGAAGTCGAAATGAAGGAAAAGAAGGACCGCGTCGACGACGCTATGCACGCAACCCGCGCTGCCGTCGAAGAAGGTATCGTTCCGGGTGGTGGCGTTGCCCTCATCCGTGCCGAAAAGGCTATTGACGCCCTCAAGTTCGATAACGCCGACCAGAAGACTGGTGCTGCCATCATCCGCCGCGCTATCGAAGAACCTCTCCGTCAGATTGTCCAGAACGCAGGCCTCGAAGGCTCTGTCGTGGTGAACAAGGTGAAGGAAGGCAAGGATAGCTTCGGTTACAATGCCAAGACTGACACCTACGAAGACCTCATCAAGGCCGGCGTGATTGACCCGGCCAAGGTGACTCGTACAGCCCTCAAGAACGCCGCTTCTATCGCTTCTATGATCCTCACGACTGACTGCGTGATCGCAGAAAAGAAGGAACCGAAGCCGGCTGCTCCTGCCATGGATCCGTCCATGGGCATGGGCGGCATGATGTAATCGGCTAGCCGCTAGATTCTACTCCTTATGGACGTCCGGTTCAAAGAACCGGACGTTTTTTTTACTTAAGGAAATTCTCTCGGCGGGAGTCTACACCGCTTCGCGGCGTCAGCAAAAATACTCTCGAGGCGGGAGGCTGCTCGGCAAAGGCGCTTTCTCGGCGGGATGCTTCTCCGCTTTGCGGAGAAGCTCCGGCTTCGGCTCAGATATGCCGGCAAGCTAGCTTGCCGTCGCATCTTCGCCTTGCGCCGTAGTCGAACCAAGGTTCGACTACACCCGCCAACGAGTATGAAAAAAAGGTCCCCTTTTAGGGGGACCTTTTTTCATACTCGAGGCGGGATTCGAACCCACGACCCATTGCTTAGAAGGCAATTGCTCTATCCAACTGAGCTACTCGAGCGTTTGTGGACTGCAAATATAGCAAAAACAACTTAATTTCGTCAATCTTCTAACGATTCGCAGGTGTTTTCGGCTTACCGTAGGGCTTGCAGAGGTAGACAAGCGCCGTGGTGAGCGTATAATCGGCCAAAAGCGCACCGCCAAGGCCCAAGATAGAGAGGACGCCCACGTTATGGAGCGCCCCCATGGGACTAAAGATGAATACGAAGAACATGGCGCAAAGAATGAAGGTTGTCATACCCATAGTCTTGCCGATTTCGCGGTAAGAGAGCAGGAGCGCCTGCCGGTAACTGCCCGTTTTTTCGTAGCCGTACTTGATGTGGTTATTCATGTGGATGGTATCGTCGACGGCAATGCCTAAAATCATCGGCATTATAATCATCGTAATCATATCAAGTGGCATGTTCAGATATCCCATGAGCCCGCCAATCAGGAGCACCGGGGCAACATTCGGAATCATGCCAATAAGCCCCGCGCGGACACTCCCGAAGGCAAGAATCATCATGACGGCGATAATCACGAAGGAACCGCCGAAAGAGCGGAGCAACCCGCCCACCAACTTTCCGTTCATTTCGGCGTAGTTGATGACATCCCCCACCACCGAAGTTTTGGCATCAGGGAAGAGACTCGTCATGTAGCTTTTGGCGCTATCCAAGTCCTCGATGACTTTATTTGCATCGTAACCTGAAAGTTCCACATGGATGTACGTCGTCTTGTAATCTTCGTCCATCCAGCTGAAGATAGCATCGGGATCCGAGATTTCGTAGAGGAACAGCACCTGCGAAAGCATATCATGCTCGGCGGGGATAGCGAAGTAGGCAGTGTCGTCGCTATTCAAGGTGCGGTTCATTTCCTTTACGAGGCTCGTGACTGACTGCACGCGCGGTTTTCCGTTTGAAACTTTTGTAAGCTGAAGCGTCCCGAGTTTTTCTTCCAATTCCATAAGACGATTCATATTCGCCGGATCTTTCAAGGCGTCAGGATCATCGAATTCCACCATCACGTTAAAATCGTAGAGGCTCCCCAACTTTCCGCTGAGCATGTCCAAAAGCCGCACAACATAAGGAATCTTTTGGCCCATGGTCTTCGTGTAGTCCATATTCACATCGATGTGGGCAATACCTGGAACCTGGAACAGCATGAAGGCTCCAGCAACAACGGCAACAATGACGCTATGGCGGCAAATCTTGCGGCCAAAAAATTCAAAGAGGATATCGGCCTTAGTCGCCCCCGCACTCTTAAGCATATCGGGTTTAGGTTCCGTATTGCGTCCAAAACTCATGAGGATAGGAATCAGCACCATCACGTAGAGGCATACCATGGACACGATGCCCGCCGAGATACCGCCAATCCAGCGAATGGGGCGAATGCCCGCAAATAGGAACGAAAGGAGCGAAGCAACCGTGGTAATGACCGTAAAGAAGATAGGCCAGCCTGTTTCCTGAATGGCGAAGACAACGGATTCCTTGCGCTTGCCAGAACGGCGGAACTGCATACGGAACGCATTGATGTAGTGGATGGAATAGCCCACCGAAAGCGCCATTCCCAAAAGCACCGGGAGCGCCACCATCGAGGAATCCCCCGTAATACCGAGCCAAGCATTGATTCCCAAAACCGAGGCGATGCCGCAAACGGTCGCGATGGCAGGCACCACTACCCCACGCAATGAACGCACAAAAAGAATAAGGCAAAGGAGCATCACCGCAAAACCCACGCCAATGCGGATAATGCATTCACGAGTGATCACTTCTTCTTCCTCCATTTCGGTGTAGCTCATCCCCGTTTGCAAAAGCTGATAACGGTCGCTCTTGAATTCTTCGGATTCAATGACCTTCCGTGCGAAAGGCGCAATGCTATCCTTACCGAATTCTACACCGCCTTCGTACTTTTGCAGAAAAAGAATCACCCAGGTTTCTTTGCTGTCATCCGAGACGATTCCATTCACCAATGATTGGCGGCTCATCACCAACGACTTTTTAGTTGCAATTTCCTGCGGATCCGTAGGGATGCCTTCTTCAAACGGGTCGATGACTTCGAAGCCTTCGTCATTTGCCTTGGGGATTGAAAGGTTGTGCGTCAAGGAGACGACACGTTCGGCATACGGAACTTCGTTTTCAAGCCTTTTTGAAAGCCGGTCGATAGCAGAAAGTACTTCAGGTGCAAAGACATCGTCAGCACGGACCAACACCATAAAGGAATCATCACTGCCGAAGATGTCGTAAAAATGCTCCTGGTTCAGTTTTATTTGATCCCTATCATCGAACCACTCGTCATCGCTGCTGGACAAGGAAAGGTGCGGAAGTCCGAGACATGCCGCTATAGTCAAAATGATAGTCGCCGAGAGGATAAGCCAACGATGAGTTACCTGAAAACGCCCCATTCGGGCAAAAAATTGGTTGACACGAGAAACTTGCATACACTTTTTCCGTTTTTTGGGCCAGAAAATACGTATACGCCTAAAATTTTTCTACTCCAATTAGACTTTTATGAATCTAATAAAGTTTTTCATTCAAAACAAAATTCACAGACCCTAATAATGTTAGTCAAACGAGCGTTAGAGAGGACTGCCACCTTAAGCTTTAAGTTAGTTTGTACGCAATAAACAAGAGCTTTGGAAATAGATAGATTTTAGATATCAACCAAACAACCAAGGAGTAAATCATGTCTATTTGGAAAAATGAAAAGTTCTGGTGCGTCGTAGGTGGAGCCATCGGATCTGCCATCGCCAAGAAAATCTTGAAGGCCCCGAAGACACGCGAATACGCCGTCAAGGGACTTGCTCACGGCATGAAGTTTACTGCAGACGCCAAGGCCACCTTCCAGGATATGAAGGACGAAGCCGCAGACATTTGCAACGACGCAAAGAACGAAGCAGGCCTTAAGTAATCTACTATGCACACAAGAATTGTTTACGACAAGCCGGGGCGCATTCGCTTTCGCGCGGGGGCGTACGCTTTTGAACCGGAACATGAGCCGCGCATTCACAAGGCATGCGTAGCGAATCCTTATGTAAAACGCGCAGTCGTCCACTCCGAAAACGGTGGTATTCTCATTGAATACGAAACCGGTTCTCATGAACAGTTTAACCGCGAGCAGTTGATAGCGTTTATCCAGAAGCTGGATCTTGCAACACTCCCCGAAGGCGAACCCGATACCGCCTACCAGTTGCAGGCCCTGGATTCCAGATTCAAGAACAAGCTCGCATTCATGCTGGCACGCCGCTATCTGTTCAAGTGGTTCGTGCCGCTGCCCATCAGGACGGCAGTCCACATTTACAAGGGACTGAAATATGTCGTGAAAGGGCTAGATATTCTTTCGCAGGGCAAGCTGACCGTAGAAGTTTTGGACGGAGCCGCCATCGGTGCAAGTCTCCTACAACGCAACTACAATTCTGCAGGAACCATCATGTTCCTGTTGAGCGTCAGCGGCCTTCTGGAAGAATACACCAAGGCACGCACGCGAACGGCACTTACCGCAAGCCTCGCCGTCAAGGTGGACTTGGTTTGGGTCGTCAAAGACGGGGTCGATGTCCAGATGCATCTGCAGGATGTCAAGGAAGGCGACTTGGTTCGAATCCGCTCGGGAGCCATGATTCCGGTAGACGGAACAGTCGTCGAAGGCGACGCCTTCGTCAACGAAGCGACCATGACGGGCGAATCTCAGGCGGTACACAAGTCCGCCGGAAAGTCCGTATTTGCAGGAACCATCCTGGACGAAGGCTCTATCGTCGTCTCGGTGCGGGCTGTAAACGGCAACACCAAAATTCAAAAAATCATCGAGCTGATTGATCAATCCGAAGACCTGAAGGCATCCATCCAAAGCAAGGCCGAGAGACTTGCCGACAGCATCGTGCCTTACAGTTTCCTGGGATTCGGGCTGACGCTGTTATTCACTCGCAACGTCACCAAGGCCGTTTCGATTTTGATGGTCGATTATTCCTGCGCCATCAAGCTTTCGACCCCGATTTCGGTCATTTCGGCACTGCGCGAGGCGGCCGACCGCAACATGACCGTAAAAGGCGGCAAATACCTGGAAGAATTCGCCCTCGCCGATACCATCGTCTTTGACAAGACGGGGACGCTCACCAAGGCAGAACCGAAGCTGGAAAAGGTAATCCCCTTCAATGACCGCAGCGAAGAAGAGGTGCTTCGCATCGCGGCATGCATCGAGGAACATTTCCCGCACAGCATGGCGCGCGCCATCGTGCGCGGGGCTCTCGACAGGGGCATTGACCACGAAGAGGAACACGCTGACGTGAAATACATCGTGGCACACGGGATCGCAACGACTCTGAACGGGGAACGCGCCGTTATCGGAAGCAAGCATTTCGTCGTCGAAGACGAACATGTGACCGTAAGCGATACCGAACAGAAGCGCATCGACGAACTCGCCGGGGCCGCCTCCGTAATTTATCTTGGCATCGGCGGAAAATTGGCCGGAGTCCTCTGTATCAGCGACCCGCCCCGAGACGAAGCCGCCGAAGCCATCCGCATGCTCCGTGAACGCGGAATCAAGCATGTGGCGATGATTACCGGCGACAGCCAAAAGGCCGCCGAGCGCACCGCCCAGTTGCTGGGCATCGACATCTTTTATGCGCAAGTCTTGCCCGAAGACAAGCACCGCTATGTGGAAAAAATGAAAGCCGAAGGCCACCGCGTGATTATGGTTGGCGACGGAATCAACGACGCCCCGGCTCTTGCCGCCGCCAACGTTTCGGTAGCATTAAGCGACGCCAGCGACATCGCCCGCGAAACCGCCGACGTGACGCTCCGTAGCGAAGATTTGCGAGACCTCGCCGAATTAAAGGACCTGAGCATCCAACTCATGGACAAAATCCAGGCGAATTACCGCTTTATCGTCACCTTCAACACGGCCCTATTGGCTGCAGGATTCTTCGGAATACTCACCCCATCGACCTCGGCACTGCTGCACAACATGTCGACCATGGGTATTTGCGCCAAGAGCATGATGCCCCTAAAACAACATGCTCCCGCCAAAAGAAGTTGACCGAATATTCGAGCCTTCCTATATTGATTAGCAAATGGAAAACACAAAGCTCAGTCAAAGTCTCGAAGACTACCTGGAGATGGTGCACATGTTGCGCCTTGCTCACGGAATTGCCCGCGTCAAGGACATAGCCTCCTCTCTTTCGGTCAAGATGCCGTCTGTGGCAAAAGCCATGATCGAACTCAAGAAGCTTGGGCTCGTGACACAGGAACCGTACAGCGGCGTAGAACTCACCGAAGAAGGCAAGCGTGTTGCCTCCGCTATTCTGAACCGACATCTTCTGCTGAAAAGCTTCTTGATTCGCCTGGGCGTCTCCGAAGCCATCGCCGACAAGGACGCCTGCTGCATGGAGCACATTCTTTCGGGCGAAACCCTGGGCAAAATCGAAGATTTCATGGGCCCTGCCTTGAAAAAATCGAAAAAATAATCGAGATTACAAACAATACATATATAGGGACGAAATGAACAATTTCGCCCTTTTCTTTTTATTTTGATACATTTTTAGCCAAATCTAAAAAAATTTTCCAAAGAAAACAAGATTAGCCTTGCCAAACTCTTTTACTTTTCCTACATTAGCCGCGTCTAATTAGACAAAGCTAAACCCATTTAGGCAAAGAATGAAACGATCTAAGCTAACTCAGAGTCTTGAAGATTATTTGGAAGTGATTCACGTTTTGCTCCAGACCAACAAAATCGCCCGAATCAGGGATATCGCGGCGGCCCTTACGGTCAAAATGCCCTCGGTGGCACGTGCCGTAGCTGAGCTCAAGAAGCAGGGACTTGTGTCGCAGGAGCCTTACAGCGGCGTAGAACTCACTGAAGAAGGGAAACGAGTTGCGGTCGTCATCTTGAACCGACATCTTTTACTGAGGCAGTTCCTGATTCACCTGGGCGTATCCGATGACAACGCCAACACGGACGCCTGCAACATGGAACACATCCTTTCGGCAGAGACCCTCGCCAAAATTGAAGAGTTTATGAAATCTGTGGAAAATCTCAACAAGAGGAAAAAATGAGCTGTAATTGTGGTTGCGGCGGCAAGTCGCAAACGAAAAAGTGGAGTACCGAGCCCAAGTTCTCTGAACTTAAAAAGGGCGACAAGGTGGAAATCGTCGGCTATAGCGAAGGCGATTCCCGCTACAAGTCCAAGCTTCTTTCGATGGGGCTTGTACGTGGCGTTCAGATCGAAGTCTTGCAGGCGGCCCCGCTTGGCGACCCGATCGAGGTGGCGGTGCTTTCTTATAGACTCTCGCTCCGCAAAGAAGAAGCCAACGTTCTCAAGCTGAGGAGGGTATAATGGCTGCTAGAAAACTTTTGACGATTGCTATTGCCGGTAACCCGAACTGCGGTAAGACGGCTCTCTTTAACGCCCTTACAGGTGCTCGCCAGCATGTAGGTAACTGGCCTGGCGTGACTGTTGAAAAGAAAGAAGGTTATTTTGAACTGGGTGACCGTCAGATTCGCCTGGTGGACCTTCCGGGTACTTACGCCCTGTTCGCAAATGCTGAAGACGAACGCGCTGCTGTTGACTATTTGCTCAGCCGCGAAGCTAGCTTGATTATCAACATCGTTGATGCCACGAACCTCGAACGTAACCTGTTCCTCACGAGTCAGCTTGCCGATATGCATATCCCGATGGTGATTGCCGTCAATATGATGGATATCGCCGAAAATCGTGGAATCCAGCTGGATCTCGACGAACTTTCTGACGTTTACGGCGTGCCTTGCATTCCGCTTTCTGCCGTGAGCGAAAAGAGCGTCACCAACTTTATCAGCCAGATGGGTCACGTACTAGCCTCCCCCATGCCGCTCCCGAAGCCGATGGTTTATGGCGACAAGATTGAAGAAGCCGTCAAGGTCTTGGAACCGAAAGTGGCTCCGGTCGCAAAGCTTTTGGAAACGGATGCTCGCTGGGTTTCGCTCATGTATTTGGGCAACCAAAACAGCTATGCCGACAAATTTGCCGAAGCTGGCGTAAAGATTAATAAGGCCGACGTTACAAAGATTCTTGGCGAAGAACCGGAATTTGCGATGGCCGAAAACCGCTATTCCATTTCGCACAGTGTGGCAGATAAGGCAATTGTCGCTGCACGCGAGAAGAAGACCTTCTCGGATAAACTTGATGCTGTGCTTTTGAACCGCTGGGCTGCTCTCCCGATCTTCCTTGTCATCATGTATTTGGTGTTCTGGGTCGCGGTCACTATTGGTTCTGCATTCATTGATTTCTTTGACGTGCTCTTTGGCGCAATCTTTGTGGACGGCCTCGGCTACGTGCTCACGGACGTCTTCCATGCGCCGGGCTTTGTGTCCGCTATTCTCGCCGACGGTATCGGTGCCGGCATCCAGACGGTTTCGACCTTCATTCCGGTCATCTTCTTCATGTTCCTGTGCCTTTCGTTCTTGGAAGACTCGGGTTACATGGCCCGCGCGGCTTTCGTTGCAGACCGCTTCATGAGATTCCTTGGACTCCCGGGTCGCGCCTTCGTGCCGATGATGGTGGGTTTTGGTTGCGGTGTGCCGGGCATTATGGGCTCTCGCGTGCTGGAATCCAAGCGTGAACGTTTCCTTACCATCTTCTTGGTGCCGTTCATGAGCTGCGGCGCCCGCCTTCCGGTGTATGCGCTGTTTGCCGCTGCATTCTTTGGCAAGATGGCTGGCACGGTCGTGTTCCTGCTTTATCTCGCTGGCGTGCTGTTCGCTGTTGCTTACGGTCTCTTCTTGAAGAAGTCCCTGTTCCAGGGTCAGGCCAGCAACTTTGTGATGGAACTTCCGCCGTATCACTTGCCCAAGTTCAAGTCCCTGATGATTCACTGCTGGCAGCGCCTGCGCGACTACATCTGGCGCGCCGGTAAGGTGATTACGCTTGCCGTTGCAATCCTCGGCTTCCTCAACAGCTTTGGTATTGTGGAGAAGGCTGTTGATGAAAATGCTCCGGCCGATGAACCGGCAGGTTTTGAATTTACGGCTGGTAACGGTGACTCCGAAAACAGCTTGCTTTCTACCATCGGTAAGGCGATTACGCCGGTGTTCGAACCGTTCGGTGTCGAAAAGGAAAACTGGCCGGCCTCAGTGTCTCTGTTCACGGGCCTCTTGGCCAAGGAAGCCGTTATCGGTACCATGAACTCGCTGTATTCCATGGCTGGTGAAAATGCCGAAGCTCCTGCTGAAGAGCCGAAGGCTGAAGAACCCGCTGCAGAAACTCCGGCTGCTGAAGCCCCGGCTCCAGAACAAGTTGCCGCTGCTGACAGTGCAAATGCTGATTCTGCTGTTGCTGCCGCCGATACGAATAAGGCTGCGGAACCTGCCGCAGAACCTGCTGCTGTTGCCGCTGCTGATTCCGCTGCAACGGATAGCGCCGTGGTCGCCGACAGTGCAGCCGCTCCTGCTGAAGCTGCCGAAGCCGCCGAAGAAAAGGCCGAAGAAGAAAAGGTGCTTATCGCCGGTGTAGACGAATGCCCCGCCGAAGAAGAGGAAGAAGGTGGCGCTCCCGATATCAAGGGCGCCGTACTCGAAGCTCTCGGTTCGATTCCGGCAAACCTCTCTGAAGTCTTCGGCTCGCTCACCGACATTCTCGGAACCGCCGGTGAATTGGAAGGCCAGGAAGCTGCCGAACTCAAGAAAGAAACTCTCGACAAGATTACTGATGCCAAGGTGCTGACCTGCGAAGAATTCGCCGCCATCGAAACCTTCGGCGAAGAAGAAGAGGATGAAAAGACCCGCGAAGCAGTGTTCGAAAAACTCGCCGCTGCAGGCCTCACGCTTGACGAAGACGAAATGGGCGCTCTCGAAGAAGGTGACCTTTCCGAAACCGCCGACATCTACGCCAACCTCCGCTCTTACTTCCACAACCCGGATAAGAACGGCAACCCGGTGGATGGCTTCAACTGGCAGGTGTTCGCATTCCTCATCTTTATCTTGCTCTATGTGCCTTGCCTTGCTGCAATGGGTGTCGTAGCCCGCGAAATCGGTCTCGGCCTTGCGATCCTTATGGCAACGGTTCAGACGATTCTTGCTTGGGCTGTGGCTGTTCTCCTCTACCAGGTGCCGGTTGGAGGCGATACCAAGTGGATTGTCGCTGCCATCGTGGCTCTTGTGGGTACGGGAATTTTCCTCAAGCTCTTCGGCATGAAGGCCAACAAGGAGAAGAGATTCGAAGACTAACCTTTTAGAATCAAGAATCATTAAGGGCTGGTAGGCCCAAAACCTGCCGGCCCTTAATTAAAAAGCTTGAATTAGATTAGCCTAATTTTTGAAACTAAACTAAAACATCTTGGCACGCATTTTGCAGTAATAGCACACAGAAGGCGATAGCCAAGCGTTTTTGTAGCACTATTTGTAAAAAACCTGACGGAGTGTTACAAAAACAGAAAATCAATCCGTCAAGGGAGAGAAAAATGAAGAACCGTTTGACGTCCAATCTTTTGTTCGGCCTTGCAGCCGCTTCCTTCTTTGCCGCATCGGCATTTGCTCAGGAAGCCGCCCCTGCTGCCGAAACCCCCGCTGCAGCACCCGTTGCAGAAGCCCCTGCTACCGCTCCTGCAGCCGCTCCTGCTGAACAGGCCGCTCCGGCCCCTGCACAGGAAGCCCCTGCCGCAGCTCCTGCTCAGACTGCCGCTGCTCCAGCACAGGAAACTCCTGCTGAACAGCCTGCCGCCGCTCCTGCAGAAAATACGAATCCGGGTGAAGTGGCCGACGCTGCCGGTAACGCCCTCGACATGCTCAAGGCCAGCATGAACGAAGGCACTTCTGAAGCCCAGATGGAAGTCAAGTACAACGGCGAAGTTGAATTTGATGCCTACACGGACAATGTCTGGGCAGATGGCGATCTGAACCATGAATACGCATCTACCTTCGACCTCAATTTTGAAGTCAAGTTCAACGAAAAGTGGTCTGCATTCGTAGGCCTCGAAGCCGACGGCGAAACTACTGATCCGGCCGCCATTTACAATGGTGCCTACGTTCAGTACCAGCCGGCTGATTTCTTCGCTGTCAAGCTGGGTGACCTGACCTTCTCGGAAGGTGCATTCGTTGCCTACTATGACTACGACGATCCTGCCGACAATGCTGCAGGCATGAAGGAACACGACATCCGCGGTTTTGAAATCGACTTGGCCGGTTTCATTCTTGGCTTCGGCTTTGGTAGCGGCGATAACGACTGGTCCGACGAAGAAGGGGCCAAGGTTTACGACGTCCACGCAGCCTACGAATTCGACTATGCCGGTCAGCACCTGCGTCCGTATGTGGACTACAAGAGCTTCCAGACCGCACAGCATAACGAACTCCATGCCGGTGTTGAAGCTGGCCTCTCTATCGGTGGCTTTGGCTTCAGAGCTGTGTATGGTTTCCATGCCGACTACCTGATGGACGACGGCGATGTCGTGGAAGGTCAGGACTGGACTTCTACCGCCCACGCCTTCTTGGTTGAACCGACTTTCGAAGTGAGTATATTCGATATCAAGACGACAGCCTTCTACGCTCTCATCGACAGGGGTGATGCTGCCGAAGAAGCTAGCGATCTTGACAACGGCGAAATTCCGGAATACTTCTTCCTGTATGCCGAACCGGCCTTCAAGTTTGCTGAATTCATCAAGGTTGGTATCCCTGTAGAATACCACACTCACACCTTGGATGATGAAGACGAAACCGCCGCTACATTCGATGTCGGTGCCCGCGTCTACATCACTCCGGTCGAAAACCTGGAAATCACGGCCTTCGGCATGGTTGATGTCGCCGTGCAGGATAACGAAGATGACGATGCACTGCGTTTCGGTCTTGAAACAGTGTTCAGCTTCTAATTTTTGCCATAAAATCTCATCCTTCGTTTTTGGTTAGGTTTCCTTAAAAGCGAAGGATGGCTGATTCCCGCCCGACGAACGCCGGGCGGGTTTTTAATTAGGAGACAATCAAGCGATTAAAGGGCGCTGTCCAGCACCATCATCAACGTAAAGCCAAGTGCAAAGAGGATTGTGCCGCCATCAAAATGCTCACCTTCGCTGACCTCCGGGAGCATTTCTTCGACCACAACATAAATCATGGCACCCGCGGCAAGCGAAAGCAAATATGGCATAAAAGGCGAAAGAGCCTCTGCAGCAAGCAGAGTAATCAAGGCTCCTACAGGCTCCACCGCTCCAGAAAGTGCGCCCAGGGCGAAAGCCTTTTTGCGGGACGCCCCTTCGGCACGGAGCGGAAGCGAGACGACCGCGCCTTCAGGAAAATTCTGGATGGCAATGCCAATGGCAAGTGCAAATGCTCCAGAAAGCGTGATAGTCGTATTTCCGGAAAGCCAACCAGCGAACACAATGCCTACGGCCATGCCTTCGGGCAAATTATGCAAGGTAACCGCAAGCGTGAGCATCGTTGTTCGCTTGAATTTTGCCTTGGGGCCTTCAGGAGTAGAACTCCCTAAATGCAAATGCGGTGTAATTTTGTCTAGAATGAACAGGAAAATGATGCCCGCCCAGAAGCCAACTGTCGCCGGGATAAAAGCAAGCTTCCCCATGGATTCGCTCGCCTCAATGGCAGGCAAAAGCAAGCTCCACACAGAAGCAGCCACCATGACGCCCGCCGCAAACGAAAGCAGGCCTCGTTTAAGGTTTACGCCCATCTGCTTGCGCATAAAGAATACGCAAGCTGCCCCTAACACCGTCCCTAAAAACGGAATGGCCAAGCCCTGGGCAATCTGTAAAACGGATTCGTTCATATAATAAAAATAGTATTACGTTCCAAACAATTTCAACTCCTAATACAATCTTGGCGGATTTTCGAAAGACCAATTGGAGTAGCGAAGTTCTGATCCGTTTTTTATTGTGTAGGCATGAATAAAACAAAAACTCTCATTGCCGCGACTATAGTCGCTCTTCTTTCTGCCACATCCGCTAACGCATGCCTTGCGGCCTGCAAAGAAAAGAAGCGGGATGAGGCTTACAGTAAACCTCTCACGACGGCAACATTGCAGACCATCGTTGATAATTCTCTGCCACAAAAGGCGGTGGACCCGGAACTGGGCGCGCCTTATGCGGTTTATCCGATAGAGGTGAACCCGTACGACAAGGTTTTCCATTCGACACTGGTGGAATACCCCTTCGGAAGTTCGCCGCGAACGGTATCGCCGGTTTCTAGTCCGCGTGGAATTATCCTGTATGTGCATGGCTACAACGATTACTTCTTCCAAGAAGAACTTGCCGAAAAGTCGGATTCGGCAGGATTTGCATTCTTTGCAATAGATCTGCATTACAATGGGCGCTCTTACCGCGAAGGCGATCCGCGTTCCGACATGCGCAGCGTCAAGGAATACTATGCCGAATTGGATGCTGCCGTAGCACTCAGCAAGAAAATTGCGGGGAATTCCATTTCTAACAGCTTGCCGTATGTCATTATAGGCCATTCGCAGGGTGGCTTGATTACGCCGAATTACCTGAACGAACGCAATAGCGAGGACTTTGCGGCGCTGGTCTTGAACAGTCCCTTCCTTGATTATAAAAACAGCTGGTTCGTTCGTACTGTGGCATTCCCCGTACTTTCGGATGTCGCGCTATTGATGCCCGACGCACCAGCGCCTAAGCAGGAATCACCCAAGTACAACAAGTCTCTTTTGAAAACCGAAAGAGGCGAATGGGAATTCAATACGGAATTGAAAAGTGATGACTGGCCACAACAGTACTTCGGTTATCTTCGCGCCACCACAAGAGGCATCAAGTGGATTCACGCGGGTATGCAGATAAAGGCTCCCGTACTCATGATGCGTAGCGGCTGTACGGTCGACAACGTCAAATGGGACGAAGACTACATGCATTGCGACTGCATGCTCGATGTGAATCTCCTTGAAAAATGGGCTCCCAAGTTGGGTCCCGATGTCACGACGGTAACTGTTGAAGACGGTATGCACGACCTGTTCCTTTCTCGTAAGGATGTTCGCGATTTCGCTTACCGCACAATGTTCGAATTCCTCGATGACGCCGTAGCACGCAAAAATGCAGTAGTTGCTTATAACTATATTTTGCCTCGGTAGAGGAAAGTATGAACATTTGGAACGTTTTCGCACCGGTTTATGAATTTTCGATGCGCACGCAGAAGAATATCTATGATTTTCTGTACACGCGGATTGCCGAAGTCGCCAAGGGCAAAGATGTTCTTGAACTGGCGACGGGCCCCGGGATGATTGCGCGGCATATTGCGCCTGCCGCAAGGTCCGTGGTGGCAACCGATTTTGCTCCGAAGATGATTGAAACCGCACTCAAGGCGAAGAATCCAGATAATTTGAGTTTCGAAGTTGCAGACGCAACTTCGTTACGCTTTGCGGACAATTCCTTCGACGTTGTCGTGATAGCGAATGCGCTCCACATTATACCGAATCCCGAAAAAGCGCTTGAAGAAATCCGCCGAGTCTTAAAGGATGGCGGCTTGCTGATTGCCCCGAACTTCTTTTTCCGCGAAGACGGCAAGAAGAACTTGTGGCAAAAAATCTTGAGCCTCGTGGGCATCCGCTTCGCACACGAATGGACCGAAAAAGAATACAAGGCCTTCCTGGAATCTAATGGTTGGTCCATCAAGATGGACCGCGTTATCGAAGGCCGAATTGATTTGATTTATGTGGAGAGCATTAAAAATTAAAATTCTCGGTTGTCACCGCCACATGGTTTAAATGTGTCGGTAAAGTCACCAAATTCACCATTTTCATCGGCAAAGCGGCAAACGACGGGCAATGTCCTTATCTTGCAGACGTCTTCTTCATCTGTGCCACATCCATCTTCGATAAGTGTCTCGCCATCCGACTTATAAACCCGCATGCAGTCCATTTCTTGACAGGGGCGATATGCAGCTCCAATGGAAGAATGGTGATATTCGTAGACCTTTCCGTCGTATGTAAAGCGGAATCGGTCGCTATGATGGTTCCCGCCCCATTCGTATGTCAAGTCGGTTAAAGGGATGTACTTTTTGTTGACGTATAAGATAGCAGTATCCGCTGTAATGACCGGGGTTGGCCACCAAATACCTTCGCAATCTGTAGGAGAGCCCTGCACATAGACAAAGCCGCTTTTGTCGGCGTAGAGGAAAGAACAAATCCAGTCATGTTGATCATAATAATGTTCAGTGCTAAGACCGTCTTGCGATGTACATAAATGGACGGCTTTTTGCGGGACGCGTGTCTCGAAAAGTGTCGTCGGATCTATTTGAGCTCCGCTAGAAGACGAAAGAATCTTGTTGGGACATGATTCCTTAAGGCTGCTTGACGATATTTCATCGTCGGAATCTGAAGAGCTCGAATTGAAGACCTTTTCTGTATCTTCGTTGCTTGCGCTAGAAGATTCGTCGCCACAAGCGGCAAGGAACAGCATGGCGCAGGCGAATAGTATTTTATGTTTCTGCATATTTATTTTACCTTTTTTCATAATTTACATAAAGTGCGAACGGTCAAGCGTATCGTAAACGACGAATATCGTTCCGATAATCATGACTAGGAATGCTATGGTGTTCTGTAGCGTGATTTTTTCGTTCAGGAGCACGACAGAAAACAGGACGCCGATAAATGGCGCGAATGCGTAAAAGGCGCTGGTCTTTGCGGCTCCCAGGTAATGTTGAGCGCGGATGTAGGTGAAAATGCTCAGGCCATAAGCCACAAAGCCGAGCAACAGGGCGAGCGGGATGTATTTTACGGCAAAATGCATTTCGCCTGTGGTAAGCGAAACGACGATGGAACCGATCCGGAACAGAGGCCTTTTATGGTTACAATCTGGTATGTGCTTTTGTCCGAAATTTTGCGGGTGCAGTTGTTTTCTAGCCCCCAGCAGATGGTCGCGCCGAGAACGAAGATGGAGCCGACAGAAAAATTGAAACTGTCGGTATTTTCAAACGAGAGAATGAAACTGGATGTCGTGATGAACAAAATAGCAATCCACAAACGCGTAGACACCTTTTCTTTAAAGATGAACAGCGCAATCAGCGTTGTCGCGACGATTTCGAAGTTCCCGAGCAGGGAGGCGTTGCTGGATGTTCCGTACTTGACGCCAAACATGAGCAGTATGGGGGCGACAATGTCGAGCAGGACCATGCCCAGCGTGTAGGGGAAATCTTTTTTGCAGAGCCGTTCCGATAGAGGCTCGCGCCTGACATGGAACAGGTAGAGAATGCCAATGCCAAGCCCCGCGCCAATATAGAGCAGTCCCGCCATGAATACGGGCGAAATGTGGGCCAGCAGCATTTTGGAGCAGGGAACATTCAGTGCATAAAATGCGGCCGCCGCTATAGCATAACCAATTGCAATGACATTCTTGTCCATGATTTAAATGCAGAATTTTGCATGAATACTAAATCAACAGTAGCCATATTTTTTACGGAAGGCCACGACGCAGATTGCAGTAACCGCAAACGAGGCAATTTCAGCAACAGCGCACGAACTCCAGATGCCGTCAAGCCCGAAGAAAATGGGGAGCGCAAGCACGGCGATGATTTCGAACACGAATGTCCGCAAGAACGAAATGAGAGCCGAAACCAGGCCGTTGTTCAGGGCCGTAAAGAAAG
>JAFXLS010000073.1 GCA_017530965.1 Fibrobacter sp. | reverse complement strand
CTCATAACCCGAAGGTCGCAGCGTTCAAGTCCTGCCCCCGCTACTAAAAAGAATCCGTTTCTTCAAGAACGGATTCTTTTTTTATGTTTCTGTCAAAATTTTGACGGAGTTTTCTTGCTAAATTTGAGCCGTGGCGTTCTATTCTAACGAAATCATTCAGCAACTCAAAGCCCACGCAGATATTGCGCTGGTCATCGAGAATTTTGTTCCGCTGAAACGTTCAGGGAATGGCCGCTACTTGGGCGTCTGCCCCTTCCATGATGACAGAAGCCCCTCCATGAACGTGAACCCGAGCCTGGGCATTTACAAATGCTTTGCCTGTGGCGCGGGCGGTGACGTTTTCAAGTTCGTGCAAGAACACGAAAAAATGGATTTTAAGGGGGCCGTGGAATGGGTCGCGAACTTTACCGGTTTTGCACTCCCCCAGCTGGGCGGCCCCGAAGACAGCGAAAAGACCGAAGAACGCGCCATGGTCCGCAGGCTGAACGAACTTGCCTGCGAATGGTTCGAGCAGCAGCTCGCCCTTTCACCCAAGGCGCTCCAATATCTTGCCAGCCGCCACATTACCGACGCCACCCGTAAGCAGTTCCACATCGGTTACGCTCCCGAAGGCCGCGAAGGCTTTATCGGTTACGCCGTCAAGAACGGATTTTCGCCGCTGGACTGCGTTAAGGCAGGGCTTGCCGTCGAAAAAGAAAACGGCGGCATCTCGGATAAGTTCCGCGATCGCTTAATGATTGCCATCCAGAACCTTTCGGGCGTGATTGTCGCCTTCGGTGGCCGCGACTTAAGCGAGAATAAAGATTTTAAACGTGCGAAGTACATGAACAGCCCGGAATCGGCGCTGTACCACAAGAGCGATATTCTATTCGGTTTGCACCAGAGCCGCCAAAGCATTGCGAAAGAAAACGCGGTGATTATCGTGGAAGGCTACTTCGACATGATTAGCCTGTATCAAGGCGGCGTCACGAACGTGGTGGCCGCCTCGGGAACGGCATTGACCGAAACGCACGCGAGCATTCTTGCCCGATACGCCAACACCGCCTACTTGGTATTCGACGGAGACGCAGCCGGCCAGAAGGCAACCCTCAGAAGTTTGGAAATTGTCTTGCCCAAGGGAATTGCGCCTCGCGTATTTGCGCTTTCGCGCCCCGATGGCACCAAGATTGACCCCGACAACTTTGTAAACGAACGCGGTGCAGATGCATTCCGTGCCGCTTTGCGCGAATCCGAGGACTGGCTTTCTTATTTGGCCCGCCAGCACGACATGCAAAGCCCCGAAGAACGCGCCCGCTTTGTGACTTACACCAAATCGCTTGTAAAAAGCATTACCGACCGCGAACTTCAAAACCAGTATGTGAAGCTGATTGCGGAGCGATTCAATACGAGCCGTTCCTTGGCTCAGGTGAAAAGTTTGAAGCCGCAAAAAGGCCCTGAAGAACGTCGCCCGATGGCCGCAAATGCCGCCCCCGGCGCAACTGAAGTGATTCCGCAACTAGAGCAGGCCGCCTCACTCGACTGGGCAAGCATTCCGCCGATGGAAATCCGTTTTGCGAACTTGGTGCTTCGCAACCCGACGCTAATGGACCGCGCGCTGGAATACTTCGACATGGATTGGGCTGCAAGCGGAGTTCGCATGTTCGAATCTCCGGTGGTCGAAGAATTCGTGAATTCAGCCATTGCACTTTACGCCGAGACAGGCGCCGTTTCTCCGCAGCTAATGTACGAAAACGTATCGCCAATGCTCAGACTCTTTTTGGAAGGCTTGCCCGAAGAAAAGTGGAAAACACCGCAAGAAATCATCGAATTTTACCAGACGCTGACCGTATTTTCGACCAAGCTCTGCGACAGACAAAAGCACCTGATTCCGCTGACAAGCAACGAAGCGGTCGAAACGCGCATGCAGATGTCCAAGTTTACGCAGGGCATGCAAAAGTTGAACGCCTTGTTCAACGCCGAAAAGATTACCATCGATGCTTTTGCCGACCAGGTGGTTCGCAGCAAGGCCCAGCTGATATTGTTCCAGTCAGTGATTCAAGGAGCACCGATGCCTGCGACTCCGACGCCAGCCGTTTCAATTTCTACGCCGAGCGTCGCCGCAGCCCCCGCACCGGTCCAAGCCGCACCCGCAATGGTTGCACCGACAACCCCGGCACCGAGCGCTCAACCTGTTGCAAATGCACCGTCACAAGCTCCGGATGAATTCGCCGAAGAACAAATGCCAGCCGACGAACCGCCCGAGGGTTTTGAGCCCCCGCCGCCCGAAGATGACGAGGAATACTCTTACGGCAGTGACGACAACATGAGCAACGACTTTGACGACTTCGGGTAATCCGTTCATCTGATTATAGAAAGAATTGATAAGACACTGGCCGCAAGTTTTTCTAAATTTGTGCCGTAAAAAATGATTCTAGCGCAAAAAGCGCCGGAGGTAATATGCTGTCCATCAAGAACCTGAAAGCAAGTATCGAAGACGGAACCCAGATTTTGAAGGGTATCAACCTGGAAGTCAAACCGGGCGAAGTTCATGCCATCATGGGCCCGAACGGGTCTGGCAAGAGTACGCTTTCAAAGGTCATCGCAGGCCACCCCGCCTATACCGTGAACGACGGCTCCGTGACTCTCGACGGCAAGGACCTGCTTTCGATGGAAATTTGCGACCGCGCGAATTCCGGCTTGTTCATCAGCACGCAGTACCCCACCGAAATTCCGGGCGTGAACAACGTGGAATTCTTGCAGATGGCGCTCAATTCCAAGCGCGCCTACCTGGGGCTTGAACCGCTCTCCGATGCCGACTTCAAGAAGCTCTGCGAAGAAAAGATGGCCATGCTCGAAATGGACGACCGTTACCGCGACCGCGGCGTGAACGACGGCTTTAGCGGCGGCGAAAAGAAGCGTAACGAAATTCTGCAGATGGCGATCTTGGACCCGAAAGTATCCTTCCTCGACGAAACGGACTCGGGCCTCGACATTGACGCACTCCGCATTGTGGCCCACGGTATCAACCAGATTATGAGCCCCGAAAAGGCGGTGATTCTGGTGACGCATTACCAGAGACTTCTGGACTACATCAAGCCGACTTATGTGCATGTGCTGCGCCACGGCAAGATTATTCTTTCGGGCGGTCCGGAACTCGCCCTCAAGCTCGAAGAACAAGGTTACGACTGGATCGAGGAAAACTAATGGACGCCATTACCCGCATTAAACAATTGGGAATGCCGCGTCGCAATAACGAATTGTGGACGTTTTTCCCGGTCAACAAAATTCCAAACGTACTGAGCGCAGATGGAGATTGCCGCGTCGCTGATGCTCCTCGCAATGACGAACAGGAAACATTAGACTTTTCGAAAGAAGACGACTTTGCCGCCCTTTTGCCGATTGCCTGCAACGCCCGTAAGCTCGTGAAGACGATTGCCGACGGCGAAAACGAAATGGCGATGCTCAAGTGCAACAACGACTTCGGTCGCACGGTTTTGAGCATCGGCAAGAACGCAAAGGCAAGCATCGAAATCCTTGACAACAAGGTGATGCATGAAATTTGCGCAGAACGCTTCGATATCAATGTAGCCGAAGGCGCCGAACTCGAAATCTTTTTTGCGAACCCCGCCAACGACTTGCCGCTGACCTTTAGGCATTTCGACATCAAGCAGGCAGCGCATTCTACGGTGCATTTTGCGAACGTTTTGCAAGATGAAGGCATTGGCCGCATCAGTGCACGCGTGGAACTGAACGGCGAGGGCGCAAACTTCGATTACCGCAGCTTGAATATTCTGAAGGGTACAGCCTCTAAGCACCAGCGTCTGACGATTTTGCACAACGCTCCCAGTACGGTGAGCACGCAATTCGTGCGTAACATTCTCGACGAAAACGCTTATGCCAGCTACGACGGCCAGGTGGTCGTGGGTAACAATTGCAGTCAAGTGAATTCGAGCCAGCTGGTGAATACGATTCTCTTAAGCGACGGTCCGAGCGTTTCGGTGAAGCCGGTGCTCAAGATTTACCACGATGACGTGGAATGCACGCACGGCAATACCGTGGGCGAACTCGACAAGGATCAGATGTTCTATTTGACAAGCCGAGGAATTCCGGCCGATAAGGCCCGCGAAATGCTCACACGTTCGTTTGCGAAAGAACTGTTCTTAGAACTGCCGGAAGGACCAGCAAAGAAACGTTTGATGCAGTCGCTTTAACAGCAATTATCATCCCCGACTTGGTCGGGGATTTTTCATTTTTCATAAACGGTCAACACATCGGGCCCGAGCATAAAGGATTCGCGGGCGACGAGGGCCGTAGGAAGTTCTGGATAAGCAAGGCCTTCGGCGCCGCTGGATTCAAGCGCACGGTCGACCGCAGGATCCGAAGACTGCCATAAATCGAGGCGGTTCCAGAGACCGCACCTAAAGATTTCTTCAGCAAGGCGTGCACCGGGTTCTACCATGAGGCGGTGCATGCCGCGAGCAGAGAGATTCGCATGCATTTCGTGCCAGTTGGCAACGAAAGAAGCATTACTTAAAGCGACCACTTCAACAGCCGGCGCCCCAGCCACATTTTTCTTTTCAAGCGCGGGCTGCGGCACACAAGTAAAGACAATGGGCGCTATGCCCTCTTCTACAGGCGCTTGGAAAACGCGAAGCGCGGACACCTCGGCTGCGGTAAATTCATGATGGCCCGCCCAAATGATTTTCACGGGATTGTTCCCTTGGGCAAAGCGGACGTCTAGCGAGGGGTTGTCGGCAAGCACGGTGCCAGCGCCTACGAGAATTGCGTCACTCATGGCGCGGAGCTCATGGTTCCAGCAGTTCGCACCTTGCGCGGTAATTTTCAAAGAGACATGCGAGCCTTCAGGCTGGCATGCGCCCATGTTGCCTTCTTGCGAGATAGCCGACTTGATTTCGACAAAAGTCGTCTTGTTGCGCACAAAATAGTCGTACGCCTCAAAGAAGCGTTCGATTTCATGAAAGAGCATGCGGGCTTCGGCTAACGCCTCGGCGCGAGTCTCCGTCTCCCCCGCCAAAGTAGCAGAATTCCCCGAAAGGATCTTGCAGCCGTCATGCGAGCAAGAATCGTCCCAGCCGCTTTCAACAATCGCACGCTCGCAAGCATCCTGGCCTTCGAACACCTTGATTCCGGCGTCTTCGAGAATGGCACGGCTCTTGCCGCGCACCACCGGATTCGGGTCGGCGTGAGCGAAGTAGACTTCCTTGATGCCGGCTTCGATAATCGCCTTGGTGCAAGGGGGCGTGCGGCCATAATGGCAGCAGGGTTCAAGAGTTACATAGATGGCCGCCCCGCGGGCGAGGTCGCCCGCGTCACGCAGCGCCATCACCTCGGCATGAGCATTCCCCGGGCGCTGTGTACGCCCCTTCCCGACCACGATGCCATCGCGAACAACGACGGCGCCCACGGCAGGATTCGGCCGACTGATGCCGACCGAAAACAAAGACTGCTCAAACGCGAGTTGCAAGTAATTCATTACTTCTTCGGGTAAGCGAGGTAACCACCGACAATGTTATACACGCGGGTGTATCCCTGATCCATCAGGAACTTGGTAGCAGCTTCGCTACGACGGCCAGAACGGCAGTAAATCAGCAAATCCTGATCCTTCGAAAGTTCGCCAAAGCGCTGTTTCAGTTCACCCAGCGGAATGTTCACTGCATGAGGAGCAAAGCCCGCATTCAATTCCGGCGGATTACGCACATCCACGTAAACGGCACCAGCCGCATTCATTTCGATAGCCTTGTCCCAGTCAATCGACTGCACCCCGGCACGCACAGCCACTTCAGAAGGAGCCGGAGCCTTTTTCGCCACAGGCTGTTCCACAGCGGGCTGAGGCTGGACTTGGGCTTCTTCAGCCTTCTTTTCTTCGCATCCAGCAAACATGAATACCGAAGTCACAGCAATCAACATTAACTTTTTCATTTTTTCTCCATGGTTAATCTATTTACGGATTCAAAATCATTTTCATCCAGCTGCAGGTATACACCCAACACACGGTAGGTGAAACCATCATCTCGCTTAAGAGGCACCGCATTGAACCAAAGCAAGCGACGTCCCACCCCGAAAGGTCCCTTCCAAGATTTAGAAAGACCTTTTTCAAACACTTCAGAAAGTACGCCGTGGAACAGCGAGAAATATCGCGGTCGCACCACTTCCAGCAAACGCTTGCCTTCAATTTCCCTGGGAATGGGACTACCAAAAGCCAGGGAAAAAGCCTGATTGCAGCCGCAAATCTTATAATCACGATCTATCCAGAAAACACGGATATCCGGGAAAGCAAGAGCCGCCACCTGGGTCGATTCGCTTACCGACGAATCTTCGGTAATCGGCTTTTCCAGCAGCAAGTCTAGCTTGCGAGCCGAACCGCGGAACACAATCTTTGCATTTTCTTCGGTGTAAAGGCGTCCACAAAAAGCATACCAGTCCAGCTTGCCACCTTCACCCATCAGGCGCAATCTCACGCCGCGGTTTTCACTGGAATCCTGCCCCTTGGCACGGAATTCCACAATACGGGAATTCAAGTGCTTGTCAAAGAACATGTAATCATCTTCAGGCATCATGGCTCGAATATCCTGAACCCCCTGAGTTCTGGGAATGGCTCGGCCTTCGTCATCTACAAGAGGCGTCAAAAAGGTGAACGTACGGGTGTCCACATCCATGGACCACAGAAAATCCCCCGTACTCTGGAGCAACATATCGACTTTTTCTTTCAGTTCGTCGCGTTGCGTGCGGGATTCCACATCCAGAGTCACATTCTTGAGCAAAAGAACCATATGGACATCGCCCCCCTGCTTTTGCCTGGCTCGGATTTCGTACCAATTCAGGCCATCGCCCATATCCTGGGAAAAAACAAAGGGAATATCCGGATAAGCATCGAGTCCCCTGACATATTCCGAAAATCGCTTGAATTCGGCAGCCGAAAAGACCCTCTTGAAGGACTTTTGACGAAGAATCAAATCATAAAGGGGATCCGAAATAAAAGTGGGAGACGCATCGATGAGGCGCCCTTCTTTAGAGATAATCACCAAAAAATCGCTTAAGTAACCAGCGAAATTGGAATAAATCTTTTGCTTATTCAGCAAATCCCTAATCAAGAGTACAGAGATCACAAATGCCGTTATCACCAAGAAACAGACAAAGGACACTGCTATTAAAAGACCTACTGGAACTTGCATGTCTATAATATAGTCTTTTTTCGTACCGATTTCGAAGCAGTAAAGCCAAACCAATCCCATATGGGGTAAGAATTGCCATAAGCACCCGAAAGAGACCAGTCCCCAACCGAAAGCACCAACGAAACCGAAATGGCAAATTCCGGGAAGCGATAAGCTGATATTACGGACAAATGCGTAAATTTCAAATAATTTCCCACATCAAATGATTCACCGTCGTACTCCATGAAAGCACCGAAACGAGACCCATCGAACCGAAGGGCAGCTCCGTAATCGACAAGGAAAAACGACCCCTGATTCACCAAAGAGGCCATTCCTGAAACGGACAGCGGCTTTTTCAAGAAAGCGAGCCCCGCCTTATAACGATTACAGGTCCAGCTTTCTTGCCCCGGAAGAATATCCACCGACACCCCATAACCCATTCCCCCCACAAACCATGAGTGCATCACCGACGCATCCAACTCAGAATACACCTGCCGGTAAAGGGAATCCATTTCAGCATAGGAACTAAAAAACGCAATGCGGAAAAGCCCCAGCCCCATTTCGCCAGCGGCTCCAGCCACCTGCAAAGACGCTTCCGGCACCTGAGCGTAGGCCAGCCCGAATCCGGCAACCTCCCCATCATCCAAATGACGAGCCGGAGAAGATCTGTACCCCGACAATCCCGAAAGGGCCAAGGAACCCCCAGGATTTTGGACAAATTCTCCAGGAAAATCCATGGCAAGAACAAGGGATGCCATACATACCATTAATAATAGAGTCCCCTTCATTTACGGCCTCACCAGCAATCCAACCAACTTTTCATAGCGCCCCGACGACAGGGCGATATAGGCTACGCCTATATCCGAAAGGTGTTGCAATGGGACATTCAGCCAGGCATTCGTATAAGGCGGCACCACCATTTTCCACTGTTCCCGCCCCACCGAATCCAGCAATTTCAACGCCACCGGCAATTCACTTTCCACATAAACCCGCAAAGGAGTCTTGTTCAGCCGCACCACCCGGGTCGAAAGCTTAAAGGTAAATGGAGCCTCAGGTTTCCCTTGGGAACTCCCCCGATGGCCAGCCGCGTCCTGTTTTTCATGAACACTTTGGAACCCCGGCGTATTCTCTGCACGCAACGTCCGAGGATTGAACCCCGATGGGCAAGCCACCGTCTTCTTGTCCCAAGCCACACTATCGATGACGGAGTCCCCCTTGCAGATGGCAAGTGAGCCAGCCGTATTGTTCAAGTACCCCATGGCATACTGAATGAGCCGCACATCCTTGAACCCCAGGAACTCCCGCAAAAGCAACGTGTCCCGAGAAAAAAGGACTGTCTCGTAAGGAGCAATGGAATCCCGCCCCCGGCTCTTGCCAACACTCCAGTTCTTGGACCGGTTGCAAAACCGGTACTCCCCTACAGGGAGTGACCGCCCCGAAGCATTGTAGATTTCAACCCACTCGGGTTCAGGCTCTGCGGGACAATGGTGAATTTCGGTGAAAATTAAGCTAGACGCACCCAAAGCCACGCTTACGCAAAGCGCGACTAGACACAGGCTTACGCCAATATATTTCATGAATCCCCCTAGGGGGTGCTGCCCTTAGCCAGCCGAACCGGCGCCATGTTTTAGGGGCAGGGCGTTACCTTGAATCCGTTAGTCGACGGTATATCCGTTAGGCAACATATAGGCAAGCGGGTTCACAGGGCTGTTGCGGACCCAGACCTCGTAATGGAGGTGGGGACCCACGGAACGACCGGTGTTACCCATATAACCAATTACCTGGTAGCGGTGCACGTACTGACCCGGATGAACAATAGACAGCTGCATGTGACCGTAGCGAGTCTTGATGCCGTTTCCGTGGTCAATCGTAACAAAGTTACCAAAGGTCGAACTCATCTGGGCAACTTCAATAACGCCATCGGCTGAGGCATAAATCGGAGTCCAGCGTTCATTTGCGATATCCACACCCTGGTGCATCTTGCCGACTTCACCCGTGACCGGATGGATACGGGGACCGAAAGCCGAAGCATAACGACCATTAGTCGGAGAGATGGACGGGATAAAGCGCCACATATAGTGCTTTTGGCCCATGAACTTATTCAGCGTGCGGAAAGAGGAGTCATTGTTCGCAAGCTTGCCCTGAATGCGGTGGGCCGTTTCGCCCAGAATGGACATACGTTCATAGACCGGGGATGTCTTGCGGAGCAAAAGGGAATTGGGGCTTACAGAACCACCTGTACCCAGTTCGCGGGAAGCTTCATCCTGCACGGGCAGTCCAAAGCTTGCATAAAGGCGATTTTCATCAGAAAAGAAAGAAGCCGTAGTGTTCGACAGGTAATCCAGGGTTCCTTGAATCTGGGACATTTCCTTGTCGAGCTTCTGGCGTTCGTTCAACTGGTGGTTCAGGACGCCGTCGTAAACCGTCGTCGAGACCATCTGTATTATAAACAATACCACACCGATCAAAACGAAGAACCGCAATACGGGCCATGCCTTGAACAGGAACGCCGGCATGTGGACGGTCATGGACTTCGAGGAGTTCTGAAAGTGTATGGTTGTCTTGTAAAAATTCACGGGCGAAAAGATAGTAAAAAGGTCTTAAATGGCAACGCCAAATAATGTGACGGGGGTCATACAGGGGGTAAAGCAAGCCAAAAACGTCATTTTTAGCCTAAAAACGCCAAAATTTCCTTTTTCAAGCAAGGAAAAAGTAACATTCTAAAGGGTTGAAAAAGGATGGTTTAGACTTCGTTATCGATATCCACGAAGCAGGCCGGGATACCCAGTTCGGCCTGAATTTTGGTAGCCAAAGCCCTCACCCCGAAAATTTCGGTACGGTGGTGGCCGCAGCTGAGCAAGTTGAAGCCCAGTTCTTCGCAGGCGATAGGAACGGCTTCCTTGATTTCGCCGGTGACGAACGCGTCGCAACCAAGAGCCAAAGCTTCTTCAATAGCGGGGGCACCTGCCGAACCGCTACAGACAGCCACCTTCTTAATCGAAGGTTTGCCGTACATCAGGGCATGCTGCACGCCATGTTCAAACACACCGCAAGCCAGTTCCTCAAACGCTTCACCGGAAACAGGTTCGGTAAACTCGCCCACGACCCCGATGGTACGCTCCCCTTCGCGGAGGAAGCCTTCCACATTCTGGAGTCCGAAGGCATTCGCAATCAAGATGTTGTTCCCCACTTCCATGTGGCCGTCAAGCGGCAGGTGGAAGCCGTAAAGAGAAATCCCGTTTTGCATGAGGCGGCGCATTCTTTCGCCGAACTTGCCCACCAGCCTGCAGTTTTCGCCCTTCCAGAAGCCATTCGGGTGGTGGACAATGATGCAGTCGGCCTTGTTTTCGATAGCGGCATCGATAAGGCGGTCACGGAAAGAGACTCCCGTGACAATTTTCGTGACCTTGTCGGAGGCTTCGACGCAAAGACCGTCGACGCAGTAATCCTTGAACATTTTCGGTTCAAGCAGGTTATCAAGCCATGTCGAGAATTCGGAAATTTGCATCAGGCACCTCGTTGGGAAATTTTTCTGGAAATATAATTATATAGTCTGCGCTAGAGTCGGCCGAAGCGTCCCTTCAGTTTTTTCAGGGCATCGTCTTCGATGATTTCTTCGGAATCGTCACCTTTTCGCTTGAATTTGAGGATTTCGAAGTCTTCGAGCAGGGCGCAGGCCTGCAGGTACAGTTCCGGGAAATCCTCTTCGTCAGGCGACAGCCGCTCTATCTTAGAAAGGATATCGCGGGCATTTTTAAGCTCATGGTCCTTCATGAATCGGGCCTTGAGGAAGGGGCGGAACTTTTCACGGAGCGTGCGCACCGACAGTTCGGGCCTTGAAGGGGGATTCATCTCGCCCAGAACGCAAAGGCGTTCGAACAGGGTTGTCTCCTTGTCGGAGGTATAGAGGGCAACAATTTTGCCGATAGACTTGTGGTTCACCGTGATTGCACCGAGGGCGTCGCGGGCATGGTCGTCCCCTTGGCGCACGGCAACCGAGAATTCGCGGAGAACGTCCCAGAAGGTCACGAACGATTCGGCGCCAAGTAGTGCAGACTCGTAAGTTGCACGCACCAGGGCGAGGCGCACCTCGTCATCTTCGCTGCGGGAAGACACCGCCAGATTCTTGAAATCGTTGATTTTCTTGCCGCGGGAGAATTCGAGACCCGAAAAACGCACGCAGCGGTTCGCATCCAATTTGTCTGCGGCGAGAGACTTGAGCACCCAAGCCTTCAGGGCCGTCTTAAATCCGTCAGCGTAAAGACCGCCGGTTTCGAGCAGATTCAGGCGATCGGTAACGAGCGTATCAGGCTCGGCCGGAACCTCGACCCGCTTGCGGAAACTTTGCCAGAAGGCGGATTCAGCCGAAGTCATGAGAGCGGATTCGCCGAGACGCCAGCCGAAACGCATTTCGTCTAAAGCAAAATCAATGCCAAAAGTCACCACCACCGGGCGAACAGCGGCAAACAAATTGAAGCTCCCCCACTCGGGATTGAGTTCGACGGCAAATTTTTCCGGGAAACCCTGCTTAAAAATCTTGGCGTGCAGGCGCAGGTGATTTTCCTTTTCGGGCGTGACCGTCGGAATATCGCAATCCAGCTGCCTGATTCCGGCAAAGACTTCGTACAGGAGCAGGAGCGGAGCCTTGTGCGGATTCGCCTTCAGTTTGTCGCAGAAGGCGTCGTCGATAAAGGTGCGGCGATTTTCCAGCTGCTTCTTAGCAGCCTTGGGCATTTCGCGGATAATCGATTCGGTCATCCATTCGCGCCACTGGTGAATCGAAAGGGCGAGTTTCGCAGGAGTAACCTGCGGGAGCATGTCGTAAGGCAGATCCAAGGTGATGCCGTCGTATTCCTTGGTGGCGTCAAAGACCATCTCACCCACGACCATGCGACTGGAGCCATCGAGACACTCGATACGGAACTGTTCTATAGAACCGCCGAGAGATGGGGCTTGAGCTTTGAGGGCGGCACTTCGTGCCTTTGAGCCCTCGGGAATGAGAATCTTGTTGAAACCCCTCTCGCCTCTCGTCTGTAGCGAGCTCGCGAGCGTACTCTCGTCTAATTGGTCCAGCCAAAATTTGGCGTCAAATTTCAGGAACTGGTCGGTATGTTCGGCAATATAGTCGCGGAGAGTCTTGATGGAATTCACCCGCGGGGCAATGCGCACATAATAATCAACCAAGGCGTCTTCGCTGGGAGCAAGACCGAATTGGCGTTTGCGGGCTTCGAGGCCGTGCAAGTCTTCGACCACGCGGTCATTCTGCTTCATGAAGGGGAACGGGCGGGCCATTTGTCCGAGCACCACCGCCTCGCGCCAGAAGATTTCGGCACATTCGTCGGGATTTACGCGGGCGTAATCCACCCGGTGTCCGCGACTGATGACAAGGCCCCTGAAGCTCACCTCTTCTACCGCTTCTACAAAGCCGCGCTCCTGGTTCCACATAGGCGAATACCAACGGCGGGTACAGAACGGTTCTGCCACCTGCATAATCCATTCGGGCTTGATTTCGGCACCTTTATTCAGGAAGATGCGGCTCGTTTCGCGGACTTCGGCACTAAAAAGCCATTCCACACTCTTGCCGTACAAATCGCTGCCGGGGAATACGTGCGTTTCGCGACCGCTCACCAATCGGTAGCAGCCGTTTTCAATGTCGCGGCGGGCAATGCCACCTAAAAATCCCGAAAGAAGCGCAATGTGCAAGTTATCCGCATGGAAACTGTCGAGCGGGCACACTCGATTTTCGTATTTCACGTCGAGAATGCGGCCAAATTGTTCGTAAAGGTCAATCCATTCGCGGCAGCGCAAAAAGTGCAAGCTGAACTTGTCGCAGAATTTACGCAACTTGTTCCAAGATTTGCCATCCCATTCGGCACAGAAGGCGTTCCACATGCACACAAAAGTGAGAAAATCGCTCTTATGCCCCGCAAATTTGCGGTGAAGTTGGCGGATTCGGGTGCGCTCCGGCTCTTCGCCGGGGACCACTCGCGGGTCCTGAATCGAGAGTGCAGAGCAGACAATCAACGCAGGTTGTAGCACTCCCGATTCGCGCGCCCGTAAAAGCACCGCCGAAAGCGCCACATCCATCGGGAGCCGCGTCATTTCGCGACCAAGTTTCGTGACATGTCCCGTAGAATTGTCCGCGGTCAAGGCACCGAGTTCAAAAAGCGTCTTGTAGGCGCCACGGAAAGCGGAATGTGGCGGAGACT
>JAFXLS010000072.1 GCA_017530965.1 Fibrobacter sp. | reverse complement strand
GCCATGATCGCTCTCGACGGCAACCGCATGCTCAAGAACAAGCTCGGTGCAAACGCTATCCTCGGCGTTTCCATGGCTGTCTGCTGCGCCGCTGCTAACGACGCCAAGATGCCGCTCTACCAGTACATCGCCAAGCTCCATGGCACCAAGAAGCTCACGCTCCCGTGCCCGATGTGCAACGTGATCAACGGCGGTGCTCACTCCTCCGCTCCGATCGACTTCCAGGAATTCATGATCGCTCCGGTTGGCGCAAAGACCTTCTCCAAGGGCCTCCAGATGGTCACCGAAATCTTCCACGCCCTCAAGGCTGTGCTGAAGAAGGCCGGCTTCGACACCACCGTTGGTGACGAAGGTGGCTTCGCTCCTGGCGTTTCTATCAAGCCGGCTAAGAACAAGTTCGGTTACGAAATCACTGGCGTGATGACCCTCGAAAAGGCTCTCGACGCTTTGAAGGCTGCAACCACCAATGCCGGTTACAAGTTCGGCACTGACATCAAGATCGCTCTTGACGTTGCTTCTTCTGAATTCTGCGACAAGAACACCAAGGCTGGCAAGCCGGAAACCTACACCTTCAAGAAGAGCACCAAGAAGACTGTCAAGTCTGCCGACATGGTGAAGCTCTACGAAAAGCTCATCGACAAGTACTCCATCTTCTCCATTGAAGACGGTCTCGACGAAGCTGACTGGGCTGGCTGGAAGGTCATGACCGACAAGCTCGGCGGCAAGATCAACCTCGTGGGTGACGACCTGTTCGTTACCAACCCGACCATCTTCGACGAAGGCATCAAGGCCGGTATCGCCAACGCTATCCTCATCAAGGTGAACCAGGTGGGTTCTGTGTCCGAAACTCTCGCTGCTATCAAGCGCGCTCAGAACGAAGGCTATGCTCCGATCGTTTCTCACCGCTCTGGCGAAACCGAAGACACCTTCATCGCTGACCTCGCCGTCGGTACCGCCGCTGGCCAGATCAAGACTGGTTCTCTCTCCCGTACGGACCGCGTTTGCAAGTACAACCGCTTGCTCCGCATCGAAGAAGAACTCGGCAAGGCTGCCGTGTACGCCGGTGACCCGCGCAAGGCTTGCAAGGCCGCTCCTGCTAAGAAGTGCGCTTGCAAAAAGTCCTGCAAGAAGTAATTTCTTAAACCAATAGAATTTACTAAGAGAAACCGTTCCTGGTTAACGACCGGGGCGGTTTTTCTTTTTTTTGTACAAACTAACTGTCGCGTTGTGTTCTTGTTAATGGTAAAAATGCGTGATGTAATTCTCGTAATTTGGTTTTTTACCCAATTTGCGCACGTTTCGGGAACGATATTTGTTTTAAAAAGCTGTTTTTGCTTTGAAATTCGGGCTACAGAATTTATTTTTAGAAGGTAAATTGCCAATGTTTGGGTTGGCCAAAATAAGAGGATGTATGAAACGTAAACTGTTCAAGTCGATGATTGCAGTCGGTGCGGTTGCCATGATTTGTGCTTGCGGCGATGATGCCGCTTCGAGCAATCCTGTAGACCCGATTACAGATAGTGCATGCGCAAAGGTTGTCGTGACGGCCGATAATGCTTGGGTCTTTAACACGGGTGCCGCTGACGTGGTCATTTATGCTGATGGCAACGTGACAAACGCTGCAGGGCAACCGTTTGGCCACTTCGACTCTGCCACGGGTGTTATTGCGGATTTGAGTGGCAATATTGTTGCACAGTATGTGGACGTTGCTACCCTTACTTCCTGTCCTGCAAATGCGACTATCGACCCGAACACGGGTGCAATCGAAAAGTTCAGCTCTTCGTCTGAGGCTAGCAATCCGGGCGATCCGACCAATCCGACTTCTAGCGCTGAAAATAACGGCCAGAATCCGACGGACCCGACCTCTAGCGCAGACAGCGGAAATCCGACGGATCCGACCTCTAGCGCAGGCGGCACGGAACCGAGCGACCCGACTTCGAGTACGGGTGCCGAACCTGTAGAAACCAGTTCTAGCAGCGCGGAACCTGTCAAGACGACCGGCAACCCCGAAGAAGATATCAAGAAGTATCCTGTGCCCACGCTCAAGAACATTCTCGGCAACGGCACCAGCGGATGGAATACTCGCTACTGGGACGCCTGCAAGCCCCACTGCTCCCAGACGAGTACCGATGGCGCCGAAGGCAAGCCCAAGATTAATACCCAGGCAGAATACGAAGCCAGCCACTACACGGCCCGCGTCTGCAATATCCACGATATCGAGATTCCCTCGTTCACCTACAGTAAGGGCCTGGAACGTTACTGGATCGGTATCCAGAATACTCCCAACGCCTGTGACGAAGCTCAGCCTGCAACTGGCGGCGGCTTTACCTGTACCGACATGGCGCCTGTAGCCGTGAATGACACTTTGGCATATGCCTTCGTTGCCGGCAGCGATGCGACAACCTCGTGCGGCAAGTGCTTCCACTTGCAGTACGACGGAAGCTTCAAGGATGCAAGCGGAAGCAATGCACCCAAGGCGACCCACAAGGCTCTTAAGGGCAAGCATATCATTGTCATGGCATCCAATATCGGTCACGATGTGAAGCCTGGCCAGTTCGACCTCATGGTACCGGGCGGTGGTCCGGGTATCTTCAATGCTCTTAATCTGATGGTCGATCGTTCCGATATTGAATGGGGTGCGCAGTATGGCGGATTCTTGACATACTGCCAGCAGAAAATCGGTTACGACAAGGGACTCGAGGATTACCAGAGCTGCGTCTCGGATATGTGCAATGCCGCCTTTGGTGATTCCAAGTATCCGAACCTGTTGCGTGGATGCCTCTGGTTCTCCAATTGGTACATGGCTGCCGATAATCCGACTTACCAGTGGGAAGAAGTGGAATGCCCGCAGTACTTGATCGACAAGTACTCTACGACCATCAGCACTTCCATTGAAACCAAGATTTTGTTCCAGTCCGACTGGTCCAAATACAAGGGTGGAGACTTTATCACGACGGATGCTTGCAGCAAAACTCCCAATGCACAGGGTGAATACTGCGATCCTGACCAGTTGGCTGCTGACAAGGCCAAGTCTTACTAGTCTTGGCCCCGTAACGAGGTTTTATGAATCGTAAGCTATTCAAGAGTCTGATTGCTGCAAGTACTGTCGCCATGATTTGCGCTTGCGGTGACGAAACCACTTCGAACAAAGTGATCGATCCGAATTCGGTTGTTGACCCGGGCATAATCGACAATCCGTATTCTTCGGGCGGAGTGATTGATCCGAGCAATCCGGGCAATACGCAGAATCCTGGCGATGTACAGAATCCGGTATCGAGCGCGGCTGGCGTAACGGATCCTACGAACCCAGGCGATACCCAGAATCCGACATCGTCTGCAGACGGCACGAATCCGTTTGATCCGACATCGAGTGCGGGTGTTGGACCTGTGGTTAGCAGTAGTTCCAGAAATACGAGTCCGGAACTGGGCCCCGACGGATTCCCGACTCTTGAGTCTTATGGTGCTCCTTCGGCCGAATACACCAAGGACATTAGCGCTACGGCAAAACGCGGCTGGAATACCCGCTATTGGGACGCCTGTAAGCCGCATTGCTCTTGGCTTAGGGAAAGTGCGAATGATACAACTCGTGCAGATACTTCTTCTAACGAGGCGTTCCTTGCCGACTATGGCACTGCGCGTAACTGCAACATCCACGATGTCGAAGTCCCTACTTTTACCTTGGGTGACGTCAGTAAGGCTTGGTTCGGTTACAACGGGACCAGAAGCGCTTGCGGCGACGAAAAGGAAAAGGGCGTGTTCACCTGCACCGACATGGCTCCGATTGCCGTGAACGACACGCTTTCTTATGCATACGTTGCGGGCACTGCCGACAGCAAGTGCGGCAAGTGCTATCACCTGCAGTACGATGGCCACTTCGCGAACGAAATGGAAAACAACCCGCCAAGGGAAACCCACAAGGCGCTCAAGGGCAAGCACATGATCGTGATGGCCTCTAATATCGGTATGGATGTGGCTGGCGGCAATCCTAATCTTCCTGCAGGTCAGTTCGACTTGATGGTTCCGGGCGGTGGCGTGGGCGCCTTTGACGCTCTTACAACTCAGGTGAAAAAAGGCAGCGACTTTAACTGGGGTGCAGGCTTTGGCGGATTCTTGACCGAATGTCAGAACCAGCTCGGCTACGACGCTACTCTCGTTGAATACCAGACTTGTATCAAGGGTATGTGCGATGCGGCCTTCGGCGATGCCGGCCTCCCGAACCTGTTGCGCGGTTGCCACTGGTTTGCCGACTGGTACATGGCCGCAGACAATCCGACCTACTACATCGAAGAAGTGGAATGCCCGCAGTACTTGATCGACCATTATATGAGCCGATACAACACCTCTCTAGAAAATAACTTCAAGAAGGTGACGGACTGGTCCACTTTCAAGGAAGGCGACGTGCTCGATACGCTCCATTGCTGGAAGGCGGGCGAAGCACCCCCGGAAAACGGCTGGCAAAATCCGAGCGCCGGTTGCGACGTGCAATAGTTGGAATCAACGTGATTTGAATAGTCCTGCGATAATTTTGCGGGACTATTTTTTTACTTTACAGGATGGCGTTAATTTGTTAAATTTAAGTTGTGAGGAGACATTTTATGAAAATGTTGTTTTTATTGGTAGTGTCGCTCGTGATTTTTGTAGGGTGTCCTTACATTGATCACGGAACAACTTATGCGACGGACCGAATTGTAACATCAGTGGATGCGATAGAAGGCTGTTACTATCGGGAATATGTGGATTACGCCGGATTTTATAAATGCGAAGATATTTGTATAGATTCAGTAGAAGTAAAAGTTCGTATTCGAAGGTATCATAAGAATGAAATGAATGCGATTACTGAATTATATAAAGATACCATGTTTGTTACGAACGTTGAAATCGTTAATTTGGGTGATGATGGAACGATAAATAAATCTTTGTTGATTGAGGGTGTGGGGGCGTTTAATTATTACGAAAATGTAGATTCGCGTGAACTTGTTGATGAAAATTATAAGCATGAGAATAAGGAAATTTATTCTACGAGAGGAAAAGTTCAATGCGATTACTAGTTCTTTGTTTGTTTTTTGTAATTACCTATGCGAATGCATTTTTTGCTTACGGTAATTTGGGTGATAGTAGGTTACAAAGCGAGAATAATGTTTATCGACCTGCTGGTATTGTAAGTTACACCGTTGGCGTAGGTGTTTTTGATGAGCCAGAAAGTATAATTGACTATAAAATGTCTTTTGGTTTTACGCGCAGCGGGTATTCTTATAATGATGGGAATGAAAGTGTCTCGCTTTATATTCTTGATTTAAATCTGATATCGTGGTCCGTTACTGTTAAAAAAGTTTATTTCGAAGCTTATTGCGGATTGTCGTATTTGCTAAAGGGAACTAATTTTTCAGATTATATGGAACGTAAGGTCGGCGAGGAATTTATTGACCAAGAACGCATATATCCGAAATACGGATATCGTTTGGGTTATTACGTCATGGACAACTTGCTTGTTGGCGTGACGGCGAACTACAACATGGTTCATTGGCGCTACGGCAATACCCGCAGCTGGGCCGGCAATAATAATGAATCCCTGTTTATCGGCGGCGTAGGCCTTTCTGTTCTGTACAATATTTTCTAGTGAATGAATAACCTGCTTAAAGCGATTATCCTGGCGCTTCTAATACCCTGTGGCTTGTTTGCACAGGTGTTGCCTGCTCCAAAGGATTCCACTGACCGCCATGTAATGGGGTATGAGTTTGGCTCGCCCTTGGTTTTGCTTGGTGTTGGGTGGACCTATACGCTAGATTGCAGGGATGTTTCTATCGACGAAATTGAACCTTTCTTTGAAGGTGAAGAGTGGTACGATTCCTACCGATTTAAAGGCAAGTTCTGGAAATACTCCGGCATATCGATGGTGACGCTTGAACTGCTTTCTTTGATTACCGGGAGCGTAAGCGCGTCGCAGAAAGGCGGAAAGTACGTTCTGGTAGGTAGCGCTGCCATGGTGCCGCTTTTGTGGCTGTCGTTCTTTGAATATTACGAAGTGCAGAACATGAAGGTGGATAGCTATAACGCGGGCCGTGACATTCAAGGGGCCTTGATGGAGCGCGAAAAGGCCAAGGCGCAATTGCAAACGAGCAAGAAAATGCATGCGGCAGGAGTGTTTATGGCAATCGCCTCTGCGGCCTTGATTGCGACGGGTGGTGTTGCCATGGTAAATGACAAGAATTATGGCCATTTTTTGATGATGGGAGGCGTTGTCTCCATTCCGTTTGGGGCGGTAATGATGCTTGTGTCTCATGCGAGCTATAGTTCTGCAATAATTCATTATAATCGACCAGAAGAATAATCTCGAAATTTTGTATCTTATAGGGCATGAATAAGAAGATCCACGCCTTAAGTCTCGTTGCCTGTTCCCTTGCCTTTGCCGGGGAGCATTGGAATGTAGATGCGGGTGCGGTGACCATGAAGTACCTGAGTATGCAGGTGTCGGCCAGGACGGCGGCCCTTTCGGGGGCGGGCGTCGCCGATGCAACCAGCGCTTCTGATGTTTTGAGGAATCCGCTCTCGATGAACAGCGTGGCCGAAGCCGAGGCGGGCATCAACCACATTATTTTCCCCGAATATACTGCCGATGACTATACGACGGCTTATGTGGCGCTCCCTTTTGCGGCGTTTAATTATCCGCTGACGTTTTCGGCGGGTGTTGAATTTTTAGGCTACGACGGAATCGAGGGCCGCGACGAAGAAGGATTCAAGACTTCTGATTACGGTGCCTACGCCTGGGCCTTGCAGGCTGGTCTCGGTAATAGGGCCGATGCGTTCAACTGGGCTTTTTCTGCACGCTTTAGCCAGCAGACTATCGACGACGAATCGGCGATTGCCCTCCTTGGTGATGTGGGTGGCGCCTACCATGTGAACGAGTATTTCGCCTTTGGTGCGACACTCACGAACTTCGGTTACATGAGCGACTACGATGGCGAAAAAGAAACGGCTCCCATGGCCTTGCAGGCGGGTATTACGGGCATTTTGCCCATAGCGAAGCTCTTTAGCCTGGAAAGGGAATGGAACCTTCATGTGTCTGCAGACGCTTACCGTCGAGCCGACATGCAGGATCCCGAATGGCGATTCGGCGGTGAACTGGATTACATGCAGACGCTGTTGCTGCGCGTGGGTTATGCCGCTCGCCCCGATACCGAAGATGGCGTGAGTGCGGGTATCGGTTTGAATTTCGGGATGATTACCTTCGATTATGGTTACAGTCCCAAGAAGGCCTTTGACGGCGGATATCACTACCTGACTCTTGGCATGAGATTCTAGCTTCCGTGCTTTTTGATTTGGTAATATAGGCATCCTCGGCTGATGCCTAATTTTTTTGCCGTGGCGTTTCTGTTGCCCTTGTTTTTTGAGAGTTCCGAATAGATCAGGCTCCATTCGGGAGAGATGGAATTGCGACGGGTAGGGCTTGTGTTGTAAAGGGTGGCGGTATCGGCGACAGAACAGGTTTCGACGTATTCGTAAAATTCTTCTTCCAGTATTTTGGACAATGTCGTTTCGTAGGGCTTGAGCAGGGAGTAGCGTTGCAGAACGTTCTTGAGCTGTCTGACGTTTCCGGGCCATTCCTTGCGTGCCAGGAGCTTGATTTCGGAGGTGGAAAGCGGGACGCGGTCACCGACTTCTTTCCAGATTTCTTGGGCGATGTGGGCGAAGTCCTCGCGTTCCCGCAGGGGCGGAATCTTGATGGGGAATACGTTCAGTCTAAAGTAAAGGTCTTCGCGGAAGCGCCCTGCCCGGACTTCGGAACGCAAGTCGCGGTTGGTGGCGCAGACTAGCCGGAAATCTACGGGGAGTGCGGTGCAGCTGCCGAGCGGCATGACGGAGCGCTCCTGCAGGATTCGCAAAAGTTTGCACTGGATTTCTAGCGGCATCTCGCCGATTTCGTCGAGGAATAGGGTGCCGTGGGCCGCCGAGCGCACGATTCCCAGGCGTTCTTCGGTGGCGCCGGTAAAGGCTCCCTTGTAGTGTCCTTCCAGGATGCTTTCGGAAAGCCCCTTGGCCACCGCCCCGCAGTTGAGGGCGATAAAGGGCCCCTCTGAGCGTTTGCTGTGGGCGTGGATAAAGCGGGCGGCGACTTCTTTGCCAGAGCCGGATTCGCCAAGCAACAGTACCGATATTTCGGAGCTTGCCGCGATACGTAATAAGGATTCATGTCTGTTCATAGGGCCTCTATACTATACACGCTTTTTTAGAGGCTCTGAATACCAAAAATGCGAATAATTTACATTCGCCCCTTTTTTTTTACAAAAAGAGCCACCGGCACTTTGGTGGCCGGTGGCTTCTAGGAATCTTGGAATCGAAATTTACTTTTCGATATACTTCGACATCTTGCGGAGGAATTTTTCGGAACGCTTCTTGAATTCTTCCTTCTTGTCGTTGGCTTTCTTGTACAAGGTGTAGTCGTAGTCGTCGTATGAGTTGCTGGTCTGTTCCACGGCGATGCTCTTGATGCATTCTTCGAATTCGACTTCGTTGCTGTTTCTATAGTATCTTGCGTAGGCGTATTCTTCGTCCACGTCGTCACGGATTCTCAGGTATTCCATATTTTCTACCTTGCACAGGCTTTCGTCCATGATCTTTCTCACGGTATGGCTGTTGCAGGTTTTGGTGCCGTCGCTCACGTTGACGCTTGCGTCCACGTTGGTTGTAGCGTAAAGACTGAATTCAAAAGACTGTTCTGCGTTCTCGACGGTGACAGTATATGTCTTTTCGCCAATTTTGAAGGTCTGGCTCTCCTTTGTTTCTTCTATGATTTGGACATTGTTTCTTTTGATACTTTTTTCAAAGTCTTCGTAATCTTCAGCGTCATATATATCAAAGATATCGGATGCGTCGGCATCGATATGATATCCGTTACTCAGGGCGTTATACAGTTGTTTCATGAAGTAGGTCTTCATGTAGCCCGCGTCTTCCACGTCAGAAAGATAGGCGTCAAAATGGTAATCGATGGTGGTCTCAAGCTTGCCCTGACTAAGCTTAAGGGTTTGTGTCATATAACGGGCTTCTTCTTCGTAGCACTCCTTTTCGTTAGTCCGGCGATTGTATTCGCAAGGAAGATAGGTCCAGGTTCCGTAAATATCGCCGGCGGAACCGCCCGTAAACAGTTTGCCATAGCGGCTAGTGTCGCCTTCGTCGAGATCAATGAGAACCAATGTATCGCCGAGGAATGTATAGATGGCGGAATCGACTGTGGCGGGTTGAGGGATAGATTTCCAGGCAAGGCCTGTTTCGGTTACGACGCACATGTCAAAATAAGAGACATCGGAGGTCATTACAATCAGCCGCTGGGCTTCGTCTACATAAAGTGAGCCTGATTGGGAATGCGAGACCGAGTTTGAAGAACTGTCGTCACCGCAAGCGGCCAAAAATAATGCTGAAGCTGCAGCGGCAGTAAATAAAGAGCGCTTCATATTTTCTCCTTTTTAGGATTTAGGTGTTTTTGCCAGAATATAATAAATAAAACCCTAGACATCGTGATTCCGAGTTGCTAAATTTACCCCGCGCGACGGATTTCCCGTCGCAGACATAGACACATAAATCAAGTGGCTGGCCAGATGGGTAGGCTTGGGCACGACGACCGTGAGGAAAACGGTTGCGCTCGAAGCCGAGAGGTTTGGTGGCCCAAAAGGAAAAAATGAGTCAAAGAATCGTATGTAAGTTCGGCGGCAGCTCTGTCGCCGATGCAGGCCAGTTCAAGAAGATCAAGGCCATCGTTGAATCCGACAAGAACCGCAAGGTCATCGTCGTTTCCGCCCCCGGCAAGCGCAATCCTAAGGAAACCAAGCTTACCGACCTCCTCTACAGCACCTACGACCTCGCCTCCAAG
>JAFXLS010000071.1 GCA_017530965.1 Fibrobacter sp. | reverse complement strand
GTTGCGGAGGCATATTGGGATGGGGTATAGGTTGTATTGTCGGCTTTGCGATTGAATTTCCAGCTAACCGACTGTCCCTTTTGAATGACACCGAGTACCGGGTCGCAAGAACCCAGCCCAGTCACAGAAAATTCTTCCACAGAGGAAGACGACGCTTCCGTTTTTTGTGAACTGCTGCTTGGCGCGTTTCCTGTCGAACTCGACGATTCGGCATCCTTGTTCTCGGAGCTTGACGACTGATTCGTCGTTTCGCTGGAAGAAGAGCCGTCAGAGACTTTTTCTGAAGAAGACGATGCTTCTTCAGAAGGATTTTCGCCAGATGACGAATCATCAGTGGCAGAAGATGAACCAGTGCTCGAACTAGATTCCATACTCGAGCTGGACAACAGATCTTCTTCGCTGCTCGAAGACTCTTCCAGTTGCACCGCGTAATTGTCGGCACCAGGATCCAGCGGGTTATCACGGTCGCCTATATCGCTACAGGCGGCAAGAAGAACGACGAGAAGAACTAAGCAATAGATTGCCGCGCCCTTCGGGCTCGCAATGACGTGCGGTTCAGATTGCTTCGCCCGCCCTTCGACAAGCTCAGGGACCTTAGCACATAATGACGCACAGGAAGCCTTTCCTAATTGCATATTTCGATTTCTGATTTTCATAGTTAAACCTTCCTACTGTCTACCGTCTGCTATCCTCAGAACACAAAGAACACAACAGCTCCCGCACCAATCAGGCCACCGCCGATTCCATAGAAAATGTTCCGCATCGTCTTCGCCGATTCCACCTTGTCCCACTGGTCGTCAAAATCCTTCTGGTTGTCAAACGTCGCTTCGTCGTATTTTTTACGTTCATCGCTTGCAACCATGTTCTCGTAGACGCCGACACCGACGCTTACAAGCCCGAGCACCATCATGGCTATAGATACCGGTTTCGCTATCGCCGAGCGCTTTTCCTTGGCAGCGGCTGCACGGGCGGCCTCTTCTGCGGCCATCTGCTCGGCCATGCGTTCCACAGAAGCAAGTGAATCTGCACGGAGTTCTTCGGCGGTGGGTTTCGCATTCTTTAGGTTGTGTGCAATTTCGAGTTTCTCCTTACCCGACCATTCCAGCACCACCGTCTCGCGGAACTCGTCTTCACCCGCTTCTACCTTCGCGCAAATCGGCACACGCCCCGTAAACGGGGTACGCCCCGCCATCACGCCGTTCACGAACACGGGCACCTCGCGGAACGCGCCTTTGAAATTAGTAGTCAGCGAAAAATTCCCCATCGTGGCATCGAGCGAATTGTTCACCGTCACGGTCTTCCCGCTCTGCACGTTCACCTTGAATTTTTGCGATTCATAGCAGCGGTGTTCGAATTCAATTTCGTGGATACCCGGCGCCAGTTCCCATGTACCGCGGGCATATTTGCGACCGTTCTTCTTGCTTTCGCCGTCAATCCTTATCACAAGTTCCGCCTCGTGCCCCACCTTGTCGGCAAGCACCGGCTGCAAATCCACCTTTCCTAGGGAACTGGCCAATATGCGCGAGAAGAGCCCGCTTGACTTTTGGCGGATTTCCGTCTCCAACGATTCGATATTCGGGGCCTTGGAGCTGAAACTGCCCATGAGCTTGTTGCCCGCCGTTTCGTAAAGTTCCACGGTAATCGTCAAGTTGTTTGCAAACCGCCCCACGTGCCCCTGGGCAACATAATCGGCAGAGATGTTCTTGCCCGTTTCCACAAGGCAGCTACCTTCGCAGTCTTCCACGGCCTTGCCCGGCGGAAGCATCATGCTGATATTTTCGCGCGTCATGATGGTGTAATTCTGCTCGGCAGGGAGCGACTTCACCGCCTCGGACCTAAGCACATCGGTCAGGTACTGCTTTTCTTCAAGCGTGATTACGTCCTTTGCGGCGGTAGTTTCGAGAACCGCCACATGGGTCGCAAGCGCAGGGAGTGCAAGGAACAGGAATGCTACTATAGATTGCAACGCCTGCCTACGGCAAGCTCGCAATGACGATCCTATCATATTCACGGAATTCATTTTTCACCTTTCAGAATCTGGATGTAGTCGGCGCCTTCGGCACCAATCATGAAACTCGGATGCATTTTTTTATCGACCACGACTGTTCGTGGAAGGTCAATGTTTTCGCCTTCCTTAATCAGCCCGAAGCCTTCCGTAAGCCTGCCGAAGGGGTCCACCACGGCGGGCATCTTTTCTAGCGAAAACTGTTCGAGGAATTTCGTAATTGAATCCTTTTCCCGTTCCCCTACGTTTACAAGGATCACGGCTGTCTTTGCGGCGGCAAGGGCTTCTGCATTTGTTGAAATCTGCTTCAGTCCTTCGCGGCACGGAATGCACCAGGTTGCGAAATAGACAAGCGCCACCCGCTCGTTTTTTTGCGCGAGTGCGTTCAGGTGGTTGCGCGTAAAGGGAGCATTGTCGTTCTGCAGTTCGAACACGGCAAACCACGGAAGCGAATCCTGGATGGCCGCCGGGAGCGGAATCTTTTGCGATTGAGTAGCCGCCTCTGCCGCAAGCGATGCAGAAGAAAACAGCAGGACAACGATAAACAATACAACTAGGGATGGCCTCGTCGCCTTCCGGCTCCACGCAATGACATTTTTCATATTTGTAAAGCTCATATCGCACTACCTCGCAAACCAGCGGCTGATTTCCTTTTTCCAGTCGGCAACAAAGTCGTTCTTCGATGCACTCTTCAAAAGCTTCGCCTTCGCCTCGTTTTCGTCGGAGCGTCCAATCCCCTTGAGCGTGCCCCCCAGGGTGAAGTAGGTTTCGCCCTTGCAGGACTTACCGTTCAAGGCCACCACCTCGGTGCAGCTCACGCCAAGTGCGCCTTCCTTACAGGAAGGTGCCGAAATTTCGAGTTCAAGCACGAGTCCCACATCGCAGGAATCTTCCAGGCTCTGTAGCTTTACATCGTCCGAAATCTGTTCGAACAGGATTTTGCCTTCTTCGCTTTCAAAGGCTCCGTCGATGTAGACCTTGTACTTGCTCCTGAACTCGATGTAGTTTTCAACCGCCTTCGCATAGCCGTCTTCGACTTCGGCAGAGGTCTCGTTAAAGCCTAGCGAAGAAAGGACCTGCAGCGCCTCCCTGTACTTGGAATATGCCGCAGTTACCTTCTCGTAACTGCCGAACTTGTCCAAGGGATGGCTCGTCACCGAAAGCACCGCAACGGCGGCCACCAGCGCATCGCGGGCGCCCAGGTAATCTTCGCGGAAAGGCTTTGCGGCATCGGCCCTCGACATGCACGCCACGACACCGACGACACCGTCATGGGCGATTGTCTCCCGCACATGCACATCCTGCCTGTTGCGGATTTCGGCCTGCACCTGCGACTTTCTGTCGAACGACGAAGAAATTTCCTCGTTGCCGCTAGCAGAAACATCGGACCTTGTCTGCATCACGCTCGTCGAAACGACCGAACTCTGGATTTGCGTCGCAATCTGCGAAACCGCGTAACTCAGCGCCTGGTCGTAATCACCGGCAAGTCCCGAACCGCGCAATTCACCTTCGGAACAGGCGATAGCGTTCAGTTCCTGCGACACGGGAACCTTGGGAGCCTGCGCAACAGAAGGCTGCGTTTGGACCGTAGCCTCATTGGATGCGCAACCCCAAAGCACCGCAAGCGCAACAAGCGATGCAAGAGAAATGCAGACAAGTTTGCTGTTCATAGGCTACTTCGTTTCGGCATCGATTTCGGCGTAGGCCTTTTCGGCGGCGGCGCGAATCTTGTTCTTCATGGCCTCGTTCGCGGCATCGGTATCCACCAGGGTCTTGAGGTATTCTTCCACAAGGCTAACGTCCAGCGTCATGATGCCGTAAATCTTGAACTGTCCATCCTCGGTCGTTTCGATTTTCACATCGGTGAGGGTCGCCCCGTTCAGGCGCGTATCGACGACGGTTTTCGATGCGCTCTGGAAGTGTTCGGCAATGTCCCCGCCCACTTCTTCCTTGAAATTCTTCGTCAGGGCCTTCACCTGGGCATCAATCTCCCTGGCCAAATCGACTCGGGCGTTCTGGTCGGCCTTTTCCATGGCCACCTGCTCGTCCTTGGAGACGCCTATGCCAAGCCCCGCCGGAACATGGTCCTTTTTAATCAAGTTCGTCTTTTTCATCTGCATTTCCACAAGCACGCTGGCAGCCTTTTCTTGCGGGGTGCCGGCGCAACCCGAAAGGAATGCGACGATAGCGAATGCGACAAGCGCGGTGAGCATTTTTTTCATGGTAAGCCTCCGTTTATAGGTAAGTGTTAAATTCCACGTAACGCAAAAAAAGCCCGTAGCCGAAAATGGCCACGAGCCTAGAGCGTAAATACAGACAAATTCTACTGCCTAAATGAGCAGCCCCCCCCCCTGCAAAACTCGTGCCAAACCAGGAAACGGCGCAAGACACGGCAAGACGCCCACCGGCGGTCAAAGCCGGACGTTCACTCCCGGAATTTTTGCAAAGCGAGGAAATCATAACATAAATATATACAAAAGGGTCCCCCAAGTCAATAGGCACCCTAACAAAAGTTTACCGTTCCCAAAAGGATACATATTCTAAGTTGGAATAGCCGGACCCGCAGGTTACAGCCATTAGGCATCTCCCATCGACAGTTCCACCTGGTCCGGATTTTCTTCGGGCTGCTTGGGTTCTTCGGGGCTCACCGATTCGGGTTTCGCATACTGCGGCACCAAGGCGCCCGCTTCCAGAAGTTCACTGAATTCGCGGAGTCGCGGCAGGTCTTCAGGAATGCGGTTGATGCCAAAATACTTCATGAATTCCTGCGTCGTCACATAGGTATAGGGGTTACCCACCGTGTCAGCACGGCTACCCAGCGCAATAAAGCCCTTGTCGAGCAAGTTACGAATCGGGCCATCCACCGACGACACGCCTCGCACCTGTTCAATGGCCGCCTTGGTTATCGGCTGCTGGTAGGCGATGACCGCCAAGGTTTCGAGCGCCGCCTGGCTGAGCCTGCGGGCGTTTGCTTCGGGGAACAGCTTGCGCACCCACGGGTAATACTTGGCACGCGTGCGGAAACGGTAACCGCCCGCCTGTTCCACGATTTCGAACGGGGAATTAATCTTGTTCAGCGAATCATTCGCCGCAATCAAAGCATCGGACACCAAGCGGGCATCCAAAAAATCGCCCAGAATTTCACGCAGCTTTTTAAGCGTCACAATGTCAGGAGACGCAAATACGAGCGCCTGGATAATGCGGGCCAAATCCTCTTGGCTCTCGACTTTCGGGAGTTCCGCCGATTCTTCGGCCAAATCGTCCAAATTCTGATTTTCTTCCATACATCCGCAAAATAAAAATTTTCACCGCGGCAAATACGCCACCACCCTAGGAACACCCTCTTTAGGGCGTCCCCCATTCTATAGCACTTCCCAATGGCCACCCTTATCGGGGCCTACACGAACTAACAGGGAGTCTTTCTTTAGGCGGGCAATCTGCTTTTCAATTGCTTTTGCAGAAATGCCTGCTTTTTCGGCAAGTGCAGCCATCGTTATCTGCGGATTTTCACGAATGATACGGAGAATAACATCGCGAGTTTTCTCCCCCCGTTTTGCATTTTCTCCCCCCATTTCCAGATTTTCTCCCCCCATTTCTGTAGAACGGAGAAATTCATCGATTTCCTTCTGAAGGTTACGGCAAAGGGATGCGTGCATAAAATCCTTGAAGAACCTTGAATCGCCTGTTTCCTGTGATTGAGACAAGCTCTTCACATATTCTTCTTTATCCTCTTTCAGGACTTTCGACGGAATCGCATCAAATTCAAATTGAATTTGATTCATGAGGAGCCTTGCCATACGTCCATTGCCATCCGCCCAAGGATGAATAGTGACAAGCCCGTAGTGCGCATCAAAACTCAAGTCATAAAGAGATTTTAAGTCCTGAGGATTTATACGATGTCGAGCCTCATTCATTTCCGCACAAAAGGCTTCCAATTTTGCAGGCACCTTCGTGAAACTCATATAGGAGCGCCCACCAATACCCGCAGTCACATTCAGCAATCGAAGGTCTCCATTTGCACTCGAAAAATTACCAAGAACTGTCTGATAAGAACTACCGGTATTTTTCATCACGAGCGAAGAAAGTTCCTTCAGCAAATCAATCGAGACTTCCGCATGAATTTGAGCAAAATCAATACTCTTTTCGTACGCCTTTTTCAAATCCAGGTTCATCATCTGCTCTTCAATGGTTCTGCCCTTTGCAGAAATCCCCTTGTCAAACAGCAACTGGTTTTCAATTTCAGTGACCGTCGAACCTTCGATTGCCGTAGAATGGGTAATAATCGAATACAGATAGAACTTCCTATAGTCTATCTGCGAATCTATTCCCAATTCACGATAACGGGCAATCAAGGATGTCAAGTCATTTTGTGGCATAATCCTGACATCAATATAACAATTTTGAGAACGGGAAAATTATTCAGAGTCCTTGATGCAGCGGACTGGCAACCGAAACTGCATCTTAACATGATTATCAATAAGAACCGCATCAGAGTTTCTATGAAATTCCACCGTGAACGCAGTGACTCCATTTCCATATTGAGTAGTACTCCAAAATAAAACTTGAGTACTTTCATATTCATACTTCCAATAAAGCCCTTTGGAGCCACCCCATTGTTCTACGTAACCAGTAGGTAACACAGAAAAACCATAGACATCGGTCCCATTAAGACCCGAATACCCATTTGCGGTTTTATCTCCCCAACCAGTCAAAGATTTTAGGACTTTACCTGCTGTCGAAATTCCACCCACTGCATTAAACAAAGTTACCCATTCCAATGTATCAGGTAAATGCCAGCCATTAGGACAAGCTCCCTGAATTTTCGATGGTAGTTTACACAGTATTGCTGAAGTTTCACATTCCCTAAAATCAATATTTTTTGCCAATGTAACGGAATCCACTGCTGCAGTCCAATTATAAAGACGTCCTCCAACATCACAATTTTCATCTTCATCATT
>JAFXLS010000070.1 GCA_017530965.1 Fibrobacter sp. | reverse complement strand
GGTAATGCCCACGCGCTTCTTGGTGCCGTCTTCCTTGACGATTTCGAGCCAGCCGTTCTTGCAAATCGGGTGGTCGTACACCGGAAGTCCGCCCGTCTGAGTAATCTGGTAGCCCTTCGGCAAGTCCGGGTAGAAGTAGTTCTTGCGGGTCCACATCGCGTTCAGGTCGATTTCGCAGTTGAGCGCAAGCCCAAGGCGAATCGCGTATTCCACCGCCTTCTTGTTCGGCACGGGCATGGCACCCGGCATACCGAGGCAAACGGGGCAAACGTGCTTGTTCGGGGTCGTATTCACTTCGATTTCGCAGCCGCAGAACATCTTGGTTTTAGTTGCGAGCTGACAATGGATTTCAAGACCGATAACAGGACAATAATTGGACATAAAAACTCCGTATTATTTTACGGCATACAAAATAGAAAAAAGACAGGCTAAACAGCAGGAATTTTGAGTTTTTAGCCCTTAAAATCAGCTATTGCAATTTCCTATGTTTTTACTATTTTATCGCCATGCGTTTTGAAGTTCACCCTGTAAATCCGCAAGCGAGAATCGTGAAGCTTGCCGCAGCCGCCCTCGAAGACGACGGCTTGGTCCTCTACCCCACTGAATCTGGTTACGCGATTGGCTGCAACGCCGAATCGCCCAAGGCAATCCACAAGCTTTACGCCCTCAAGAAGCCGATGAAGAAATTCTTCATGGCGCTCATCATTCCGGATATTCGCAAGGCGACCGATTACGCCCGTGTAGACAACTTTGCATTCAACATCATGAAGCCGCGCGTGCCCGGGCCGTACACGTTTATTTTGCCCGCCGACCCGCACATCGCCCGCCGCCTGGACGTCAAGCGCCCGGAAATTGGCGTGAGAATGCCGACGCACCCGTTCTTCAAGGAACTTTTCCAGCATTTTGACAAGCCGATTCTGAGCACGGCCGCCAAGCTCACCGAAGAAGACATGTACGAGCCCGATGACATCTGGAAGACCTTCGAGCATTCCGTCGACATGATGGTCGACTGCGGTCCCATCGAAATCAATCCGACCAACATCATCAGTTTGATTGGGGATCAGGTCGAAGTGATCCGTGGCGATTTGCTGGATCCGTAAAAAAGGGGGAAGCCTCCCCCTAGTTCGCACTTCGTTGCTCTCCACCCTCTCTAGCGGGGACACCCCGCAACGCCCCAGCAGCAAAGCCCACGGCTCCAGAAAGTGAGCTCGCCTCGCTCACATGGATTCGGCCTTCGGCCTCTAATGTTCGCTCGCCGACTTACTTTCCTCCGCCTTTGGGCATTTTTCCCTGCACAAGAAAACTAGTCCTTTAGACAACGAACGCTAAACCCATCGTTCTCATCGTTGCGGCCCAGGCGTGCAGCGCTGCCGTTGTAGTCAAAATACATGCAGCACGCGTAGATGTCAGAGTACTGCGTGGCACTCCAGAATGTGGCGTTGTTGTCGAAGAAGTAGCCAACGCTGCCCCTGCGGCCGGCAGGAAGCGCAGCGAAGCCAACTGCGTCGGAACCGTTTTCGTTATTGTTCCATCCCGTCTGCGACTTGAGAACCTTGCCTGCACTCGAGTATCCACCGACTTCGTCAAACAAAGTCTTCCATTCCGTTTCCGTCGGCAGGTGCCAGCCTTCGGGGCAAATTCCCTGCACTTTTGCCGGGAGCATACAGATCTTCTTGCCGTAACCGCAATCCACTCCATTGCCACCATCATAAAGCGCAACCGAGTCAATTGCCGCTGCCCAAGTGTAAAGGCGGCCAAAAATGGCACAGTTGCCTTCTGACCAATTAAGTCCGCCACCGCACCAACTGCGCTTCAACAGACTCGGAGTCTTCGCACGGTCGGCATAATTCAAGTTTTCAGCCATCCATACCTGATCGCCAATGGTTACAGTCTTGTAGGTCTGACCATCGCGACTGTCGGTCATGGTGCCGTAAGTAATATCTGGATTAAGGCGAGATTCCTTCGAGACATTCCAACCATTATCCACCTCCAATGTCGCCGAACTACTCTGTTCAACATGATCACCAACCTTATCAGGGACCTTGGAACTACCGGATTCCAAATCAGAACCCGGAATGACTGAAGAGAAACTCGACTCCGGCGTGACGCTGGAGGAAGATAAATCCTCATCTAGAATTACTGCTGGCGCAGAGCTACTAGATTCATCGCCACAGGCAACGAACAAAACAGCAGAAAGCAACAACGCAGCAAAATATTTCACAGAAGACCTCCAGGAACCTCAATCTTTTTTGCCAAATTTAAATTATAAAAAAGGAATCACGTTAGTGATTCCCAATCAGCGTGACAATAAAGCAATCCTTAGCAGGCATCAAAGGAGATCCCGGCTTACGCCGGGAAGACAGAGAGGGCATTAAATAATTACACCATAGCGGCGCTGAAGTCGGCCTTGGTGCAGAGCGTTTCCTTGCCTTCGGCATCGACGGTCAGGAGTTCGCCGCTGTACTTGTAAATGCCATGGCGGGCCATGATGAGCTTGGCCTTCAGAACGATTTCGGCCTTCGGAATCACCGGAGCGCGGAAACGGCAGTTTTCGACACCCATGAAGGCGGGGCGCTTGCCAGTAGTTTCGGCTTCGCGACCGATCATGGTGAGGAGCGTGGCAGCCTGGGCCATGGATTCAATCTGAATCACGCCGGGGAGCACCGGATTGCCCGGGAAATGTCCCTTGAGGAATCCTTCTTCGCCGGTTAAGTGCCACTTGGCAACGATTTCCATGTTTTCAGCGTCGAGGCTCAAGATTTCATCGACAAAGGCAAACGGGGCCTTCTGCGGAAGAACGCTGTGAACGACTTCGGCATCGTAGAGGATTCCGGCGACATTAGACTTGGGTAAAGATTCCAGCATGGACATAAGGAATGATTTTCTCCATTATTTGCCGGTGGGACACGTGCCCACCGTTGGTGATTTCGATTCTGACCCTCGGAAGGGCCGGACAGATAAAACTCAGGTCTCCAATCAAATCTAGTATTTTATGCATCGCAGGTTCGTTCGCGATGCGGAATTTTGGCGAACAGGCGCTGTTTTGAGCCGCGCAATCCCCCGCTGCGAGCAGGAGTCCGCAAGATTCATCGACTCCGGCAAGGAGACCTGCCGCACGGGCACGCTCCAGTTCCACCTGGTGAATGAAGGTGCGCGCCATGAAAATTTGGTACAAGTTCTCGGGCGAATAAATGGAGACGGACGCCGCCGACTTCAGGTCGTAACCGTCGCGGGCGGTATTGCGGTCGAGCACGTATTCCACTTCGAAGGTCTCCGCCGGCGTAATGCGGACATGACCGTAGATTGCTTCGCCTTCGGCTCGCAATGACGTAGGCGTTTTTAAGTCCCATTCGTCATGTACTGGCGCATCGTAAAAAACGAGCTCTTCGGGCGCTCCGCAGAATTTTCGCATTTCGCAGAAGAACGGAATCGCAGAACCGTCCATCATCGGGACTTCGGGCTTGGCCGCATCAGAGAGTCGCACATTAAAGCGCCGGTGCGGCCACATCAGGAACACAGGTGCCAAATGCTCCGGCGACAAGAGTTCCAAGCCGGATTCGCTCAGCTTGTAGCCAGCAGTACGCTTCGCAAAAAATTCTAGTTCTTCAAAACAATGACACGCATCGCTGCGGTAAAAAAGCTTTTCGCCCACATACCAAGCCACAAAGGGAACCTTCTGCGGGTCACGCTCCAGTGGTTCCACCGACACAGAAGCCTGCCCAAAACTCAAACTGCGAGATTTAAAAACAATTTCGTTAGACATTTACGCAGTACAAAATAGCAAATAAAAACAAATAGCCTCGAGTCTCAGCCTACTAGATCCTTCGGCTTCACTTCGTTGCGCTCAGGATGACACTCAAACAATGTGAAATGACAAATGAGAAATGTGAAATAAATAATCTCTCATCACACATTTCACATTACACATCCCTAATCACTGTCTACTTCAATTTTTTCTTCGCCATGATGCGGAGCTCGACCATTTGACGACGCCAGATGTCGATATCAATCGCCGGAAATCCAGCGACAGTTTTGCCCGCAGGCACGCTCTTGGTCACGCCCGCTTTCGCTGTCACAATCGCATTCTTGCCGACGGTCAAGTGCCCGGCCGCCTTAGCGCCGCCCGCGAACTGCACACCGTCTTCGAGAATCGTCGTTCCACCGAGAGCCGTTTGAGAGGCCATATAAATGTTGTTTCCAAGAACGCAGTTGTGCGCAATCTGCACCATGGAATCCAGATGACAGTTGTCACCGATGGTCGTCGGCGAAATGAATCCAGCCGCCACGACCGTGTTTGCACCGAAACTGCAGCGGTTCCCGATGCGGACGCCCGCAAAATGCGGCACCATGCGACGTTCGCCCTCGTGCTCGTAAAAACCAAACCCGCGACTTCCGACTACGACGCCCGCCTGAAAAATGCACCGCTCGCCTACGACTACATTCGGGTAAATGGTCACGTTCGATTCTAGGCGGCAACCTCGCCCGACGCTTGCACCGCGCATTACAACGCAGCCGGGCCCGACAAAGCAGCCTTCGTCAACAAAGCCTTCGACAACCGCCGACGGGTGAATCTCGCCACCAACAGACATATTCTCGTTAAAAGAATTGCCCACAAAATGATCCAGAAAGCGCACCATGGCATGGTAGGGTTCCGCAACGGCAAGCAAGTTCTTGACTTTGGGGAAAAATTCCTCCGGCAAGCCTATAGGCACAAACAGGAGCCCGGCACGCACATTCAACAGTTCATCACACGATGGACCATTCGCATGCGTCACACTTTCAACGCGACCCACCCAAAAACTCACATCGTTTTCTTTAGCCTGCGTAAGCGCAGCAAAACCGGACAATGTAACCTCTGGCGACTCACGCAGAACGCTACATTCCATCGATTCCGTATTGCGCAAAAATTGAATAATTTCGGCACACCGAACGGAGAACATTATTCCCCCAGCGCCATAATCTGTACCTTGCAGGCAAAGTCAATGTCTACATGGCCGCCGAGTTTACCGCTCAGGTCTTCGCCATCGAGCTGCAAGAATTCGTCTTCGGCAAATTCAAGCTTAATGGATTTTGCCTTGCGAGTCCTGATGAAATGTTTCTTGACGAAATTACCCACCACAGGAACCGTTCCAACGGCAATGGCGAGCAGGAACATGAACATATTCGGCACACAAACAATTTCGAGCAGACCGTCTGCCATGTCAGACTTATAGAACGGATTCGCGCCGCTTGCAAAACTCGGGATGTTGCCCACAATCACGGTGCGGTGGCCGTCCAGAACTTTTTGCCAACGGCGGCCTTCAGCATCTACAAACGAAAGCTTGCCCTTCTTAAGCTGATAAGAGCGGTCCGCGAAGAAACTCTTGACATAGTGCAGCTTGTTCACCAGCACGGAATTCGAATTAAATTCGCCATTTGCACGGGCGTGGTTAAAATCGTGTGCTATGCGGGCATCAATACCGCCCGAAAAATAGTTGGCAAAGGCAAGTCTTCCATTCACCTTCCAGATATCAAAGGGGCGCGCTTTAGCCTGCAAAAGCCTACGCACCAGGAACAAGAGGCCCTTGTCCACATAGGGCTTGTAAAGATTCAACACGCGTGCAAGGTCGTTGCCTGTACCCAGCGGAATCAGCCCGATTTTTACAGATTTTGCATATTCCGATGAAACCATTACCGAAAGGACAGAGGACACAGTGCCATCGCCGCCGACAGCCACCAGCTTTTCGGTATTTGCAAGGGCATCCCTAATTTGATTTTCTAGCCCGTCAATATTGGTAAATTCGGCTTTCCACTGGTCTTCCGTATAGTTTAAAGATGACATAATTTCGGGCAAATACTGGTGAATCACCTTGCCCTGGCCACCGCCACTAATTGGATTGATAAGAAAGACGAACTTATACATCTATAGGTAAAATATATTTTTAAAGAATGAAGCGTTTCAAGTCAAGCATTTTTTAACACAAAAAGTGTTAAGAATTTCTCAACTCGTCTTTAATAACCAAATAATGCTCCGCATTTTCATGGAATTTGCGGATTTCATCTTCGGTCAATTCGCGCACTACATGGGCCGGAGCACCCACAATCAGGCTGCGTTCCGGGAATTCCTTGTTTTGCGTCACCACGGCACCGGCAGCCACCACGCAATCCGACTTGATATGCGCGCCATCCATGAGGATTGCCCCCATGCCAATCAACACGTGGTCGTCCACATCGCAGGCATGCAAAATGGCATTATGCCCCACCGTCACATCGTCACCCACATGGACTCCGACACCGGTCGAAAGGTGGACCGTCACATTGTCCTGAATATTGGTCCGCTTGCCAATGCGAATTTCGGCTAAGTCTGCACGAATAACGGCATTGTAGAACACCGACGAATCATCACCAATTTCTACATCGCCAATAACTTTGGCACCTTCCGCAATAAATACGCGTTCACCGAGAATGGGCTTTTTACCCTTGAATTCAATCAAACTTGCCATGTTTATAATTTATAAAAAGTAAACAGAAGTCAGTAAACCGCAAACAAGATTTTGTGGCTAGAATCGTTTAACGCACTACAGAGCCATAAAACGAGCAATCTTAGACCCAAGACGGGTGAGTAAAAATTATATTGTGCAACATGTCAGATTTCTTACAGAACATATTTGATGCACAGGGTGAAAACCGCTGGAAAATCGCACAGACAAGCGTGAAAGAACGCATCGCCAAGTTACTTAAACTTCGCAAGGCGATTGAAACGAGACAGCAGGAATTCTATGACGCCGTATGGGCCGACTTCCATAAGCCGAAGACCGAAGCTTGGCTCACCGAAGTCTACCCCGCTCTGCAAGAAATCGATCATACCGTGAACCATTTGCCTGATTGGGTCGAAGATAAAGACGGTAGCTTTAGTTTTCTGTTCCCGCTGAATTCAAGCGTGAGCCATTTTGAACCCAAGGGCCGCGTACTGATTATGGCCCCGTGGAATTACCCGTTCTTGCTGTTTATTTCTCCGGTTGTAGCGGCAATTGCTGCGGGCAATGTGGTGATTGCAAAGCCGAGCCATAAGACTCCGCATGTCGCCGAAGTCCTGGAATCGATTATTAAAGAAGTTTTCCCGCAGAACGAAGTCGCTGTCGTGCAGGGCGCCGGTGCCGAAATTGGCGACCAGCTACTCGCCCACCCCTTCGATCATGTGTTCTTTACCGGAAGCCCGAACGTAGGTGCCCATGTGGCAGAAGAAGCCGCCAAGATTCATGCAGGCGTCACGCTTGAACTCGGCGGAAAATCGCCAGTGATTGTTCTAGATGACGTCAAAATCAAGGACGCCGCCAAGAAACTCGCCTGGGGCAAGTGCCTGAATGCAGGCCAGACCTGCATCGCCCCCGACTACATGCTTTGCCCGCGTCGTTTAATGCAACCGCTCGCCGATGCAATTGCAGACAACATAAAGAAAATGTATGGCAATACCGATGAGGCTCGCCGAAACTCTGAGATTTTTGTGCACATCGTAGAAAGCCGTTCTGTCGAACGCCATCAAGCTCTTATCGAAGATGCAATTGCGAAGGGCGCGAAAACAATCTTGGGCGCACAATTCAGCCCCGAAGACATCGAAAACCGCTACACGCCCGCGACTATACTGACCGATGTCACCGCCGACATGCGCATTATGGAATCTGAAATTTTCGGACCGATTCTCCCGATGATCGCCTACGATTCGCTAGAAGAGGCAATAGCCTTCGTTCAAGCGCGTCCGAAGCCGCTGGCGCTGTACATTTTCGGAAAGTCCGAAGTGAAAATTAACGAAGTCATCGCCCGCACGACCTCGGGCTCTACTTGCGTGAACCACTGCATTTTGCAAATTGAAAATCTGTCGGTTCCTTTTGGCGGTGTGGGTATGAGTGGCACCGGCAATTACCACGGGATTTACGGATTCAAGACTTTCAGCCATGAAAGGAACGTGATGCGGCAGAGCGCCCTCGACACCATGACATTCCTTTACCCGCCGTACCACAAGAAAGGCGAAAAAGGACTCCGCGCAAGAATTCAACGGATTGCAAGGAAATTCCTCAGCTAGAGATCCTGCTCCTTCGAACCTAACTCAACTACAGAACTAAAGTTCTAAGTTTCGTATATCGACTTCGCCTAACGGTCTTCTCCACAAAGTGGATAACAGCCACTAAGGGACTCCGTCCCAAGTGTTGTATAGCTCAGGATGACACATTCGAGTCACTTCCTACTGCCTACTGTATACTAACTAGTGGCCGACGTAAAGTTTCTTCATTTCGTCGGAAATGGCCATGGGGCGGCCGCGTTTCATGTCGACAAGCACCCACTGGGTTTCCGATTCGAAAATCACCTTGCCGTCAGAGACGCGTTCAAAGCGGCACTTGCGCAAGCTTGCCACTTTACCGTAGGCGGCAACCCACGTGGTTCCGCGGATTTCGTCGCCCAAGAAAGCCTGGTTCTTGTATTCCACATGCTGTACGTGAATCATCCAGCCGGCACCCAGGTCACGCATCAGCTGCGTACCGCCCACGGAATCGGAATGGGCAATGGCAATGTCCTGAATCCACTTTACCGACCACACATTATTGAAATGATGATTGTCGTCAATCATTTCGGGTGTCACCTTGAACACCTGCGTAAATTGCATCGGGTCAACCGTTTCTTCCATCGCAATCGCCATAAATACCTACTCGTCTGCTAAATTCTTGATCAAGTTCGGGAGCGCAAGTTCAAACTTGACTCCATACCAGTGAGACTTGTCTTCATAAGTCTTTTCGATGCATTCCAGCACAAAGTCGGCCGCAATTCGGGCCGCATCGACCATAGGTCGACCGCGGAGCATGGCTCCTACAAAAGCCGAGGCATAGCAGTCGCCTGTGCCGTTAAAGCCTTTGGTAATTTTCTTGTGCTCGTAGTAATTGAATTCCTTGCCGTCGTAAAGCATGACGCCCGTATAATCCTGACGGAATCCGACACCAGTCAGCACCACCGACTTGGTGCCCAGTTCGCAGAGTTTTTTGCAAAGCAGTTCGACCGTTTCACGGTCAATATTTTCGCTGTACTCCGTATCCGTGAGCATGCAAGCTTCGGTCATGTTCGGGAGCAAAACATCGGCATGGGCGCACAAATCCTTCATGGCAGCAACAAATTCCATGTTAAAGCCGGGGTAAAGCGCCCCGTTGTCGGCCATGGCTGGGTCGACTACCCGAATCGCACCATCGACACCGTTCGTGTCCATGATGTGCTTGACCATGTTAATTTGCTCGATTGAACCCAGATAACCGGTATAGAACGCATCGAAGCGGATATCAGCCACACGCCAGTGTTCGCTAATCGGCAACATTTCTTTAGTCAAGTCCTGGAATGTCCAGCCCGTAAAGCCACCCGTATGGGTCGAAAGGATCGCCGACGGCAACACCGCCGTCTCTACACCGCACGCAGAAATAATCGGCAGCGCCACCGTGAGGGAGCACTGTCCAAAGCACGAAATATCTTGAATCGTAAGGACTCGCCTGTACATGCCCCAAATATAGAATTGCATAGCCTCATTTTTTTTGATTAAGTTATATTTACGACATTAGAACAAGGTGTTTTGGGTCCTCCTTGGTCTGGACCAATTACAGGAGTTTTGTATGGAATGGAATGATTTTACGAGCCTTACGTCAGAAGACATGCGTGCCATTTGGGATTTCAATACCAAAGACCCGTTCTCGATTTTAGGTTTGCATCCGCTGAACACGGACCGCGGCTTAAAGACGGTGATTCGCGCTTACCAGCCGCAGGCTAGCTTTATTCGCGGCGAATCTTGCGACGGCGAATTTGAATTCGATTTCATGAAACTTGGCAACACGGGATTTTTCGAAGCCATTCTGGACAAGGAATACGAACCGTTCTTTTACAACTTGATCATTCGCCAAGACGACGGCAATGAATACACGCTCACCGATCCCTACGCATTTCTCCCTGTACTTAGCGACTTTGACCGCCACTTGATTACGAGCGGCACGCACTACGAACTGTACCGCAAGCTGGGCGCAAACCTTGTTGAACACCAAGGCTTTAAAGGCGTACACTTTGCAGTCTGGGCTCCGAACGCCCACGCCGTTTCCGTGGTCGGTAGCTTTAACAGCTGGGACGGTCGCCGCCACCAGATGCGCATGCTCGGCTCCACCGGCATTTGGGAAATCTTTATTCCGAACATTGGCGAAGGCGAACTCTACCGCTATGAAATTCACGGTGCCGACGGCAACCTGCACGTGAAGGTGGACCCACTTGCAAAGCTCAGCGAAGTCCGCCCGGCAACCGCCTCCATCACCACGCACCTCGACGGCTACGAATGGGGCGACGACCTTTACATGTCTACGCATTGGGCAACCAAGGTCTTCGGTTCGCCCATGAACATTTACGAAGTCCACGCTGGCTCCTGGCGCCGCGACCCCGCGAATCCGGACCGTTTCTTAAACTGGGACGAACTTGCAGAAACCTTGATTCCTTACCTCAAGGAAATGGGCTACACCCACGTGGAATTCTTGCCGCTTGCCGAGCACCCGCTGGATGAATCTTGGGGCTACCAGGTGACCGGTTACTACTCCCCCACGAGCCGCTACGGCACGCCCGACCAGTTCCGTCATTTTGTGGACCTTTGCCACCAGAACGAAATCGGCGTGATTGTGGACTGGGTTCCAGCACACTTCCCCAAGGACGCCCACGCTCTCGGACGTTTCGACGGCACCGCCTGTTACGAACATGCCGACCCGCGCCAGGGCGAACACCCGCACT
>JAFXLS010000069.1 GCA_017530965.1 Fibrobacter sp. | reverse complement strand
TTGTATCAACGACTGCGTAATACACGTTTTTTTCTCTCCGCTCTTGCCGCTTTAATTTCCTCTTCAATCTCTTCTTCGCTCATGCCTGCAGAGCCGTTTTTCAATGCATCATCATTGAGCGCACGTAATGCCGACATAAGTTCAGAAGATTCATTCACCGTCGGACGTTCAGACACCTTAAACGGCAACCCTCTTTCAATTACCGCTCGCTTGAAAAAAATGCGAACAGCCGTAGGAATGTCCATTCCTAGACTTTCAAACAAGTCAGAGACCTCGTCTTTCAACTTATCATCCACACGTATTTGCAATATTGATGTCGCCATACAGACCTCAAACGATATACAACTACTAAATATAGTATAAACACATTACAAAAGCAATATGTTTGTATACTTTTCTACAATCCCAGCTTACGGCCTTGATGGTCGTCCTTATTGGCAAGTTCTTCGAGCATGTTCTGCAAGATGAGTTCCTTCGTCCGCAGCTCATCTGGGACATATTCTAGCTTGCGGCGCACATTCTGAAAGTCGCTAATCGCCACATTATCGCAGCGAAGGATTTCCTTAGGACAATGGCTTCCGAAGAACGCAGTCCACGTCTTTGAAATTTGCGGAGAATCCAGGGGACATCACGAATATAGACTGAGCATGCGACAATTAATGTCGTTTACAAAACTAACACAACACGACCGCAATTAGTTAGCCGTTTCCATCTTTTTTTCCTGCTGGCTTTGCCATTTTCTGCGAAGAGTAGCAACGAGAACAACAGCGGGGATTGTCACGCGATAAGCAGGGCCTGCAATATCTACAGCGGTCCAGATTCCGGTCAGAATAAGTCCAATGGGCCCCGCAAGCACAGCAAGGCCTCTTGACAGCGTGATGTTTCCAGCTAAAGCGAGGCATCGACCAAAGAGGAAATTTGCGACAGCGTTTGCCACCGTGAGAGCCAACTGATATGACATAAATCCACCTGCAACAAAAGCAAGCTGGAATGTTCCCAACAAAATTTCCGGTGTCATTGTTTCCGAGTTTGCAAGCCCCATCGTACCTGCGAGTTGCCTCAGTTCTTCTTCACTCATTTTCTTAAGCGAATCAGACAAAATCTTCATCAAGAGTTCATTTTCGATATCATTGACACTAGCGTTTTTGTCGAATTTGACCTTGACCCTGCTACAAACATCCGTCAGCACCTCTCTATACAAAACACCCTTGCCGCTACGGAACATGGTTGCAAACGTATTTGCGCCAAAGCACTGAATCTCAGCAGCAATTTCTTGCCAATACTGATGATGATCTGGTTGATGTTTTTTGTAGAGCTCGCTTTTGAGCAATTCTCCAGTCATGCGCTCCGCACCGTCTCTATCACGAGTCAAGCTCAAAACGAGATCATTTAAATCCGACGATTCCATCTGCCCCAAAAATTCAAGATCACCATCTTCGCGATACACCATATTCATCTCCTTCTTTCTTGACAAAATGGCCTATCTGTAATATAACCAATTTTTCTAAAAGGAGCAACAAAAAATCCCCGCCCGAGGGCTGGGACTTTTCAAGAATATTTTAGTAGAGATCCTTCGACTACGAGGCTTTGCCTCTCCGCTCAGGATGACACTACTAGTAAATAAACAACATCTCTCTGTATTTCGGCAAAGGCCACATTTCGTCGGGGACGACCTTTTCGAGGCCATCGACAACCTTGCGGAGCGCAGCCATTGCATCGAGAATGCCTTCGTGCAGACCGTTCAGGCTTTCTTCCATCGTAGCGATGGCGGCACTCAAGTTCTTGACGCCTTCGCCGAGAGACTTCACGTAGGCATCGACGCCAGGGAATCCCTGGTTGAGAGCCATTTCGTTGGTCTTGAGGGCGCTAGAGTAAGCTTCGACGACCTTCGGCAAGATGATGTTCTTGGCCATGTCGCGGCAGACTTCGCCTTCGATGTGGATGCGCTTGTGGAAATCTTCGACATTGATTTCGTAGCGGGATTCCATTTCGCGGCGGTTCATGACGCCATACTTTTCGAACAACTGAATATTTTCTTCCTTGGTGAGGGCCTTGAGGGCTTCCACGGAGGTGCGAATGTTCGGGAGTCCGCGGCGCTCGGCTTCGGCGACCCATTCGTCGGTGTAGCCATTACCGTTGAAGATGACGCGCTTGTGTTCCTTCACGATCTTTTGCAGAATCTTCTGCAGGCCCGTGTGGAAGTTCTTTTCGTCGAGCTTTTCGAGCTGTTCCGAAATCATATCGAACGCTTCGGCCACGATGGTGTTCAGAACCACGTTCGGTTCGGAGCAGCTCTGGCTGGAACCCGGTGCGCGGAATTCAAACTTGTTGCCAGTGAAGGCGAAGGGCGATGTACGGTTACGGTCGGTGGCGTCACGCGGCAAAGCAGGGAGCATGTCGGCACCGATGCGGAGTGCGCCAGCTTGCTTGCTGGACTTGGGCACGCCTTGTTCAATTTGTTCGATGACGTCCATGAGCTGGTCGCCGAGGAACATGGAGACAATGGCCGGAGGAGCTTCGTTTGCACCGAGGCGGTGGTCGTTGCCGGCGCCAGCAGTGGTCATGCGGAGCAAATCAGCATGGGTGTCGACGGCGTAAATAATAGCGCAGAGCGTGGTGAGGAACACGGCGTTCTGGTGCGGGTCCTTACCCGGATTCAGGAGGTTGCCCTTGCCGTAAGAC
>JAFXLS010000068.1 GCA_017530965.1 Fibrobacter sp. | reverse complement strand
CCTTCTTGAACTGTTCCTTGGCCTTGGCCATTACCGAGTCAAGTTCTTCGTTAGTCATTGTCACAATCCTTTCCCTACATTATAGTAAGGTTTTGTGTTATTGGGGGTGGATTGTGACACAGTTTAGTTTACAGCCTCGAATTGGCCAAAAAGATTCATACCTTTTTTCCCAAGCCCTTTTTAGGGGAAATTCTTTTTTCTTTGCTTTTTTCTAGTTCAGATTCATTTATTATTGCAATAATAGCGAACTTCTTTAAAAATACTCAAGAATTTAACTTTAGTGCAATCTTTTTTTCATCTTTCGTAATTATAACAACTCTTATTATTTTTTATTTAGAGCATAGAAAACACAAAAACAAAAGTATTGAAAAATCAAAACAGATTCACGACAATATTCATTTTTGTCGTGATAAAACGGACCCGTTTTTAAATTCAGATGAAAATGACACTTTGGCAACAACAGGAGAAATGTTATGTCAAAATGCTAAAAGATTTTTTGAAGAAATAAAAAACACAAGTCATATTGGGGTCGCAATAAGAATTAGCGGAATGCTTCAAGGCAGTTTTGTCACGCTTGCTAGATCTGGGTTGAGTCAATCAAGAAGATTGAGTTCTGAACCTTTAAAAAAAGGTATAGGAGTAGCGAAGCAGTTACTTGAAAACGATGCGTCAGGATGTATTATATATAGAAATGTAAAAGATGTTGATTCTTCTTATTACAAGCAAGATAAAAATGACAGTAACTTTAATGAAGTTGTTTCGATGATTGCTGCTCCGATAAACAATTGTTCTGGGATGATTGGCATTTTATATATTTCATCAAAAAAAGAAAATTTATTTTCACAAGATGATGTTGAATATGCTAAAGCTTTCGCTGATTACGCAGCAATTTTATTAACGCATAAACTTTATCAAACAAACAACACTCCTGCAATACAGAAAGTTTTTAACAAATCAACCCCAAAAAAGAGGGCAAAATGATTTCTTTAATAACCAACAAAACAAAAAGATGTAAAAAAGATAAAGATGAAGTTTCGCATAAAAAAAATTCTTTTTCTAAATCGTTTGCGAAAACTATAAATCAGAATATAGAACAGTTTATTGTAGAGGAAATAGATCGACAAAATAAATTATTTATCAACCTCATTCAAAACGACTTTATTTCTTCTATAACAGAACCAGAAAAGGATTTTTTTCTATCAAGTCAATGGAAGGAAAAATTTACTCGTAGCAAGTTGGAAGAAAATTGGAATACATTAAATAATTTAATTTCAGAAAACGAAACACTTCTTTTTATATATCACGAAATAGAAGATGAAAATGATGAGAAGAAATTTTTAAAGCAAGACGATAATCCCTTTAAAAAAGAAGATTATTTTATCTACAATCATTTCCTTGAAAGAGACGATAAGTAATAAATTAAATGGCAAAACCAAAAAAATGCCCAGCTATAGCTAGCTGGGCATTTTCTCTAATAAACGTAAGTTCGCTGTTTATTCCGTTGCGGTACTGTCCGTGGCATTTTCGTTACCAGTAACAGGTTCACTAATGTCTGTGGCCTTTTTAGCTTCTTCCGCAATTTTTTCGTCTTGAATCTTCTTCATGGCGAGGAGTTCGCGGTAGACGATTGCGGGGTGAATCTTGCCGTCGGCCATGCCGTCGACGAGCATTTTGATTTTTTGATAGTCTTCGTTCTTCTCTAAATCTTCACCAAAAAGTTTGTAACCAAGCAGCTTGGTAATTTTTGTGTAAAAGCTTTTGCGGAACTTTTTGAAACGCGGTTGCATCACGTCGTTCAAGATGGTTTCAAGAGCGGTTTCCGTCTGCATCGAATCCAGTTCGAAGCTGCGGTAAATGGTGCGAATGTGGTCGGGAATCGTCGTGTCCGGACTGTCGAAATACTTGCGCATCACGTTGGCTGCCTCCGACTTGTTGGGGTAGGGGCCGCGGGCAAGGCGAAGGGCGTAATACAGGGACAGTCTCCATTTTTCAGGATACACTCGGCTTGCACGACGCAGTACCGAGAAATCCGAGGTGTCGGGTGCGTCAATGGGAGTCACGCCGCCCACAAAGTAATAGGGCGTGTAGAACAGGGAATCCAGACTGGTGGAAAGCTCTGCGACGTGGCCAAGGTAAGCGTTCTCCTTGCCGGTCAAGTAGCTTTCACCCAGTTCGGTAAGACCCTTAATCCAGAATAGACCCGCCACCGATGCGTCGTGTCCTGCAGCCACGTAATGTACGGTCGATGCCTTCGGCAAGAAGGACTCGTCGAAGTTTGTACCGGGAAGCGGCTTCGCGAAATGGAAGGCCGCTGCGATAACCGCGATAGCGAATATGATTACAGCAAGGAAACGCATAACTTAGAAGTTGCAGGCCTCGGCAAGCTTTTCCAGAGCGTCCACGCAATCGTTTGCGAAGTTCTCGGGGTGACCGCTGCGCTGGTAGGCGAAGTTCAAACCGCTGGAGCTATTGAGCACATGGAACTTGCGCTTGCCACCGCCGTTGGCGATTGCCGTAAGCACCGTCTTGGCGTCACCGCCCTGACCGCCCGGCACACCAGGAATAGACACGCCCGGAATCAGGAACGGAATTTCATGCTTATGGGCAACCGTGTAAGCGGTAATCTTTTCGAGTTCTTCGGGGTGGGTGGCACCGACCACGGCACCGAGGTAACCGAGGTTTGCGTCCCATTCCATAATCTTGTCTGCCACGGAATAGAAGGCTTCGGCAACATCGCGCGGGTCGTCGCTACGGGACACCGGCAAATCTTGGAAATCATGGGCGCCCTTGTTGCTCGTGCGGAGCAAGACGTACGCACCGTTTTCAGAATTTTCGCGAATGAACGGGCCCACAGAATCTGCACCCATCCACGGAGAAACCGTCACGGCATCGGCCTTGTACACATCGTAAGCAGCCGTAGCGTATGCGGCGCTCGACTTACCGATGTCACCACGCTTGGCATCCAAAATCACGGGGATGCCTGCGCTCTTGTAATCGGCAATCAGTTGCTGCAGCACGAGCATGGCCTGCACGCTCACGCATTCGTAGTAAGCGCTGTTCGGCTTGACTACAGCGGGCGTCACGTTACGCTTTAAACAGCATTCCAGAATTTCAGAATAGAAACGCTTGATCTTGTCTTCGGCACTACCTTCGGGGCAGCACGGGTCGATCAGCTTCATGACCGGATCCATGCCGAGGCAAATCGGGTTACCGCACTTGGCGATACGTTCTTCTAAGCGAGCCTGGAAGTTCATTACTTAAGTTCCTCTTGAATCTGGGCGGCTTCGTAGCTCAAAATGCCGTGAGCGACTGCGACGTTCAAGGATTCGAGTTCGCTGCTCATTGGGATCTTCACCGTTTCGTCGGCGAGTTCAATGAAGTACGGATTGGTGCCAGCACCTTCGTTACCCACGAGGAATGCCATCTTGCGAAGCTTGTTCTGCGGAATCTGGCGCAGGGACTGCTTGGCATGCAAATCGGTTGCGATAATGGTGTAACCCTTGCTGCGCAAGAAGTTGATCTGGTCAACGAGATCGACATCGAATTCGAAAGGCACGCGGAGGAAGGTGCCCGAGGAACCACGCACAACCTTCGGGTTGAACGGGCTCACGGTACCGCGGCCAAGAATCATACCGTCGGAACCAAAGCCAAGGCTCGTGCGGAAAAGAGTACCGAGGTTACCCGGATCCTGCACGGCGTCCACAAGCGTAATCACGCTGCGGCTGGATTCATAAACCGGCTTCTTGCTTGCAATGCGTGCCACGGCAACAATGCCCTGGGTCGTCACCGTCGAAGAAATCTTCTTCATCTGGTCTTCGGTGAGAATGTTCAGCTTGATTTCGGCTTCGTTGATCTGTTCGATCAAGGCTTCGTCATTAAAGCCTTCGGTCATGTAGACGCCCATCACGAGTTCGCGGTGATTGCTCACGAGTTCCTGCACCACATGCACGCCTTCACCAAGGAACTTGCCTTCGCGTTCGCGGCCCTTTTCAGTCGTAAGGGCCAAAAGCTTCTTGTACCAAGGCGGGTTGAAGTTGGAATCTTCAGAAGCTTCTGCCTGGGCCACGCGTGCTTCGAGTGCAGCTTCGTCCAATACTTCTTCGACTTCTTCCTTCTGTTCTTCGGGGCGCTGGCGGTAAATCGGAGCACCTGCAGATGCAAATTCGCGGCGCGGGCGACGGTCGCCGCCAAAGGAGCGGCCCCTGTCACCGAACGGGCGACGACCTTCGCGGCCTCCGAAGGAGCCACGGTCATCACCGTCGCGACGCGGACGGCGGTCACGGTTGAAACGGCCTTCACCTTCACCATCACGGTTAAAGCGACGTTCGCCACGATCGCGGTCACCAAACGGCTTGCGGTCGCCAAACTTACGATCGCCACGGTCGAAAGAACGACCTTCACGGCCACCGCGTTCTTCGCGGTCATCGTCACGGCGCGGACGACGTTCAGGCTTTTCGCTCACTCCGAACTTACGGTCCAGAGTCACTTTTACGGTGCGGTTTTTATTTTCTTCGCTCATACTTTTTCCATGATTTGTTTGGCGACGGATTCTCCGTCAATTTTCAAAAGCTTGAACAAGGCAGGAATTTCGCCCTGTTCCACAAAATGATCCGGCAAGCCGAAGCGCAACAGGCGCTTGTCGGTGTAGCCAAGATCTGCAATGAGTTCAGCCACGGCAGAACCGAAACCGCCCACCAGCGTGTTGTCTTCGAGCGTCACGATTGTCTTGTGTGCATCAAAGAGCTTGCGGTAAGCTTCGGTATCCAGCGGCTTGATAATGCGTGCATCCACGACTGTGGGGTTCTTTCCGTTTTCGCGGAGAACGGCAGCCGCCTTCTTGAGCTCGTTTGTCATGAAGCCTGCACCCAAAAGCAAGATATCCTTGCCTTCTTCCAAGACCTTCGGGAGCTTCACGTCCACGGTTTCGGGAGCGGGTTTCAGGTGTTCTTCGAGGGCGGTGCCGCGCGGATATCGGATCGCGACAGGTCCCTTCATGTCGATAGCCGCGCGCACCATGTCGCGCAGTTCGTTTTCGTTGCTAGGTGCCAAGATGGTAATACCCGGCACCGTGCGCAAGAATGACAAGTCGAACGCGCCATGGTGAGTCGGGCCGTCGGCCCCGACAAGCCCCGCCCTGTCAAGCACCATCACCACATGCAAGTTCTGCAAGGCGATGTCATGCATAATCTGGTCGTAGGCGCGCTGCATAAAGCTCGAATAAATTGCAACTACCGGGATAACGCCATCGCATGCGAGACCGGATGCAAACGTGAGAGCATGCTCTTCGGCGATACCCACGTCAATTACGCGGTCCGGGAGTTCCCGGGCAACGATATCCATGCCGCAACCCGTGGGCATCGCAGCCGTGATACCGATAATGCGGTCATCTTTCTTAGCGAGTTCAAGCAAGGTGTTTCCGAACACATGCGTCAAGGACGGGTTCGGTTTTCCCGGAGAAAGCGGGAGTCCGCTTTCAGGATCGAAAGGTCCAATGCCGTGCCACTTGGTCGGGTTCTTTACCGCAGCGTCCAAGCCGCGTCCTTTTTCGGTCAGGATATGCACCAGGCACGGACCCGGCTGTTCCTTGACTCGCTGCAACAGCATAATCAATTCGTTAATGTCATGACCATCAATCGGGCCGAAGTAGCGGATGCCCAGGTCTTCAAAGAATCGGCCCGGCTTCACTACCGTCTTCGCTGCATTTTCTGCCTGCAGGAACAGGTCGCGGAAACGGGAACCCAGAATGCCCGGGAGACGCTTCATCAGGCGGTCCAAGTCCGAACGCATCTTGTTGTAGACCGGGTCCGAAATCACGCGGTTCAGGTACTTGCTGAAGTTACCCACGTTCGGGGCGATGCTCATCTTGTTGTCGTTCAAGATGATGGTCATGTTCTGTTTGGAAAGGCCTGCGTTGTTGATGGCTTCGTAAGCCATACCGCCCGTCATGGAGCCGTCACCGATGACTGCGACCACGCTGTTCTTGCGCTTAAAGTGGTCGCGGGCAACGGCAAAGCCGAGGGCTGCAGAAATAGAGGTCGTCGCGTGTCCGGCGCCATAGCAGTCGTATTCGCTTTCGTTCCTCTTCAAAAATCCAGAAATGCCGCCCTGCTGGCGCAGCGTCTCGAAGCGGTCGAAACGACCCGTCAAAAGCTTGTGCACGTAGGCCTGGTGTCCTACATCCCATACAATCTTGTCGTCGGGAGCGTTGAACACATAATGCAGAGCGAGCGTCAGTTCCACCACACCTAGGCTAGACGCCAAGTGACCGCCATGCTTAGCCACTTGACCAATGATGGTCTCGCGGATCTGCGACGCCAGGTGATAAAGCTCCTCGACAGAGCAATGCTTTATGTCCTGGGGGGACTTGATATTCTTACGGTCCATTAGTTAACCCTGGTAATGATGAATGCGGCAATAGAGCGCAGGATCTTGGTGTCGCACTTGAGGGCATCCAGTGCCTTGAGGGATTCCTGGTAGAGCTCGTGCGCGCGTTCGCGGGACTTGTCGAGGCCCACGAGTGCCGGATAAGTTGCCTTACCTTTTTCGATGTCGGAACCGGCATCCTTGCCCAGTTCTTCGGTGGTCGAAACGATGTCCAGAATGTCATCCACGATCTGGAATGCAAGGCCGATGGAACGGCCGTAGTTGCGAATAATCTTGATGTCGTCTTCGCTGGCGTTGGCGAGACGTGCGCCCACTTCCAGGGAGGCCTCGATCAGGGCTGCTGTCTTGTGGTAATGGATGTAGTCCACAATTTCCAGGTCTACCTTCTTGCCTTCGCATTCGATGTCGATCATTTCGCCACCGATCATGCCGTAGGTACCCAAGAGGTGTGCCAGGACTTCGATTGCCTTGGCGTTGCCAGTCTTGCCCATCAGTTCGAAAGCCAAAATGCAAAGGGCATCGCCAGCCATCACGGCAGTGGCTTCACCGAATTGCTTGTGACTCGTGGGCTTTCCGCGCCTAAAGTCGTCGTTGTCGATGCAGGGGAGGTCATCGTGGATCAGCGAGAACGTGTGGAGCATTTCCAGGGCGCTCATGGCGTAGTCCACCGAATTGCCCGTACCGCCGAACATGTCGAACGCGGCGCGTACAAGTGCCGGACGGAGTCTCTTTCCTCCGGCGAACATCGAGTAACGCATGGCCTCATGGAGCCTTTCCGGACGGTCGGCTACAGGCGGCAAAAATTCTTCAAACTTCTTTTCCGCTTCCTTGGAAATGCGGGAAAGGTAATCAAGAGCAACAGAGGCTTCTTTTTCAAGATTTTCCATAAGTACAAAGATACTTAATTTCGCGATTGTATACAAGTCTAAACAGTCCGAAACAAGGCCGCAAGATGCGAAAAAACACATAAAAAACCGCCCTTGCAAGGCGGCTTTCTCATGTAATAAAATTGTATCTGATCCTTAGAACAAAGCGCCGTAAAGCGTCACGTCGTCGATGTAGAATTCGGTGCCGTCCTGCACAAAGATATGGAACTGCTTTACCCAGCCCTTGACTCCACTCCAAGAGGTAAAGCAAGTTTCTTCGGTTGCGCTACCCACGCAAAGTTCTGCCGGGTTCACGCTGATGCGTGTCCAGTCCTTCGAGAGCTTTATCCACTCGGTGGCGGCTTTCAAGTTCTTTGTCGGATCAATGTAGTTTTCAAGCGAAAGCCTGATGTTTCCATCGCCCTTTGCGTAGAACTCCACGGAGTCAATGGCCGAGAAATTCATTAAACGGTCAAACGATGTTCCCACCAGCGCCCAGGCATAATCATCAGCAGCAAGCTTGTACTTACCGTGGAACACTTTCGACTTGCGGGTAGAATCGTACACAATGCCTTCTTTCACGTTCTTTGCGGGCGTAATAGATGTACCCTTTTTCAAGGAATCGGTATTCAAGTACCAAGAATCGACATCGCTTTCAAAATCCTGGAGGACCTTTACTGGGCTCAAGAATTCAGTGCTGCTGGGTTTTGCAGTCGCGCTCCATTCTGCATAGAGAGTCTTGCTTGAATCGTTAGCAACAAAGTAAATTCCAAGTGCATCGTTTGCCGGAACATTCGGGAGTACGTAAGAACCCGCATTGTTCGTTTTCAAGAGCAAATCAAGACCGTAAATGCCTACCCACAAGAATTCCGTACCGGTACGAAGCGTTACTTTGCTCGAAATAGAGGCGGCCGCTTCCAGATGGAGCGTGTCGAGCTTGGCGAGATCCTTAGCCTTGTAAATCTTTGAGTAAGCAAATCCGTCCTTAGTTACCGTTAGGCGGTATTCGCCCGATTTAGGCCATTCCATTTCGAAACGGCCGTTCTTGTCAGTTCGCAGGTCGGATTCTACCATGGTATTTTGCACGGCGTATTCTTCGACTTTGGCATCGGCGGCACGCAGGGCGACCGTTGCATACGCTGCCGGAGTTCCATCCTTCAAAAGGGCTAGAACCTGCAAAAGCTTTTCGGGTTCAACCGTATCTTCCGGAATGGTATCTTCAGGAACCGCGGTGCGGTAATCCAGCATAATCGATTCCATCGGAGATACAAAGAGATCCTTTTCGCCTAGGCTCTTGTCGAAGTCTTCGTTCACGAAGTACAGCTGCAAGGTGTCGTTTGCCGGAATAGACGAAAGCGCGAACCAACCGGATTCATCGGTCTTCACCAAGGCGTCGGTCCCGACAACGCCCACCCACACGGCAGAAGAACCTTTCGGAATATCCACGACACCCGCAAGAACGGCGGTCGGTTCCAAACGAACCGTATCGACTGAGGCAAACGATTCTGAAGTTACCACCTTGGAGTAGGCCGCCCCTGCATGGGTAACCGTCAAACGGTATTCACCATTTTCGGGAACTTTGATATCGAAATGCCCTTTTTCGTCGGCATATTCATCGGCAACAATGAGAGCGTTCTCTTCGACAGCCTCGGACGCCTTAAAGTTTACTTTGCGCAATGCGACGGCTGCATAAGGTGCTGCGGCGCCATCGACCAATGCGACCGGAGATCCGTTAGTAGTAATACTACCTGGACCGCCAGCAACGTCTTTGTTAGAACACGCTACCAAACCCGCTGCGGTCAGTGAAAGCAAAGGCAAAAGAAAGAGCGATTTTCTCATTTTTCTTTCTCCTTTTCTTTTAGAGGTTTGGTAAACGCCAGGGGGAACATCTGGATGTTCAACTGGAATACCGTGTCGTCATCCGTTCCTTCCTGAGATAAACGTAGTAAATCTTCGCGGAAAGCGTTAATCTTTTCGCGCAAGAGTTGGATATCGTCCATGCAAAAAGTCATGGTGACCGTGCTGATGTCCCTGAGGAAGGGCTGGTGCCTGTCCAGGGATTCGTCGGCTAGGCGGATGGTTTCGTGCTGGAAGGCACGGACAGCCTGGGAACGCCAGTTTCCACCGGTACTTACAAAGGTGTCGTTCACCTTCCAGTAGCCGTCGCGGTCGGTAGAAATCATGTTGAGGTCGGCGAGCAGCTTTACAGCGTCGCGAGCCTCTTTTTCGGTAATGTTCGGGGTGCAGCTCTCGGCAAGCCCCTGGTAGTCGTCCTTGAACTTGCAAATGCCGATTACCGAACGTATGGCGTTGTAGTACCAGTGACGATAGAATTCGAGTTCCTTCTTTTGCAACAACTTAAGAGAAACGCCCTTTAGGGCCTGCATGCGCTCGTAGTGTTGCAGGGCGTCGGCGTCGGTCTTGGCGCGGCCGAAGTACACCATTTCTGCCCAGTAGTCGGCTTCTTTGCCTTCAAGTTCGAAGAATTCTGCGGCGGGCTGTATCAGACTCAGGGGCAAGTGGATCTTGCCCTGCGATACGCGAAGGAGGTTGCCAGGATCAGCGCCCATCTTCATGGCCATGTAACGCCAGGAAATGACGGTCTTCCGCTGCTTAAAATCCTCAAAAGCATCCCTCAGCCATTCGCGATAGTCCGTATATTCAAAAATCTTCTTCATATCTATAAAGATAAATCCTTGACTATCAAAACCCTATGCGGCGAAATTAATCTCCGTTGTGGAACTTTACAACGATTTTGAGGTCCTTGTCGCAGGTTGCATCCCAGCGGCATTCAGGCTTGTCCATTATGGATAAATCCCTGCAAATTCCTTCAAATTCGATGATTTCGCTGCTTTTGGGACTGCGTCCGTAGGTAACTTCGTAGCTCAGTTCGCCTGCGGTGGATGCCTGGACCGGAGATTCGGCCATCAATCGGGCCGTGAGCAAAATCACACAGTCATCCTTGTGGGGCATTTGGGAATCGTCTTCGCCCTGGGCCAAGACCCAATGCATTTGGAGAGGCCTGAAGTCAACCTCAGGCTCTTTCTTGGCGCAGCCAAAAAGGATTAATGCGGTGAATAGAAAAAGCGCCACTGTGGATTGCTTCGCTGCTCTCGCAATGACGTTTTTCATGGTCCTAATTCAAATTACCTGGTATGGCGGAACGTAGCGCTGGTGACGCGGTTACGGCCGTTCTCCTTGGAGGCGTAAAGGGCCTTGTCGGCGCGTTCGAACAGACGCTTCGGGTCTTCGCCTGCGATCATTTCGGCAATACCGAAGGAGCAAGTGACCTTCTGCTGCTTGATCAGCTGGGTGTTCTCGATTGCCATGCGGAGCTTTTCGGCAAGGAACTGGGCATTCTGGATCGGCGTATCGCCACACAGAATCACGAATTCTTCACCACCCCAACGCACCAGGGCGTCGGTGTTACGGATCTTGCTCTGGATGAGCTTTGCGAGGTTCACCAGGACTTCGTCACCCACCATGTGACCGTAAGTGTCGTTCACGTGCTTGAAGTGGTCAATATCCAGAATCACAAACGACACGGGGCTGTCGTTCTTTTGCAGATTTTCTTGTTCGCGCATGAGCACGCTGCTGAAGCCGGCGCGGTTCAGGCAGCCTGTAAGGGGGTCTTCCTTGCTGGACTTTTCGTATTCGGTCTTCTCGATTTCCAGGGCGCGCAGGTTTTTTTCCAGTTCTTCGCGCTTCTTCTTGCTGGCTGTGCGTTCGCGGCTGTAGTCGAAGAAGCGGATCATGAGAATCACGAAGAAGGTGATGAACCAGAGGGCTACGAGTGCCGTCGAAAGTTCTGCCTTCGAAATCTTCTTGCCCTTGAAGCAGAGACCCTTGATTTCGAGCGTTCCGTAACCGAGCGGAGCGTTGGTGCCCGTTTGGATTTCAATCAGCGGAATGTTCGAGAGGTCGACTCTTGCCTTGTGAACGTTGATTTCGTTCTGGGCAACCCACCAGCCTGCTACGCGGAATTCCTGCGGAACGAATACGGCGGGGTAGGTTTCTTCCAGGGGGAAGAATTCAATTTCGTTGAACTTGAGGGACAGTTCGTCGTCGGGGCGGGAGAAGGTGCTGTCGTAGCCGCGCATGTAGAGACGCACGGTTCCTTCGCCACGGGGCTTTACCCAGACAAAAATGCTGTCGAACTTGGAAAGGTCCTTGCCGCGGGTCTTGCCGTCGCCCAAGAAAATCTTGACGCCCACATAGGGGTAGGCGTAGCCTTCCTTAAGTTCGTAGTCTACGATGATGGAGGAATCGGTACGGGAGAGTTTAACCGCCGAAGCGCCACCATCTGCAGAGTCCGTTTCTGCAATGAGGTACGGATAATCGTGCAGGTACAATGGCTCAATAACGTCCAGTCCATTCTGATGCGCAAAAAGTGCTATGACCGTAATTGCCAAAAGCACAAAAATCAGAATATTCATCCTGAACAAAACGTATATCTTCTCAAGTATCCTAGACATAGGTGTAACCTGCCGAAATCCTCAATTTAAATATACAAAAAAGACAAAAAAAGCAATATGCGCATCAAAAAAGTGTGCGCTCTAAGGCATAAATATGCAAAAAAAAGCCCGTTTGTAGGAAAATTTTAGCGAGTGAGCCACCTTCCCAGGCGTCCGATTACGGGTCGGATGGCTTTTGCCATATCTTCGTGTGAATGTATGTCAGGGTGTCCCAGGAGTCCCACATTTGCAGTAGTGAGGGTCATGAATTCCAAATCGGTCTTGCCGGCGGAAATTTCGGCGTCATAAATGGCCTTGATTGTGGGGGTCAAGTCATCATTTGGCCAAACTTTGGTGGACAAGAGCAGGAACTTGACGCCCGGATGGGCCTTGCGGAGCTTTTCCAGCAGGCCTGCATAGGCTTTCTTGAAAGTTTCATGCTTTGCATAGGGCGGATTCCCCTGAAAGTCGTTGATTCCGATAAAAAGGACTATGACCTGAGGATGGAAAGAGTTGAAATCATAGCGAATGGAAGACTCTGCAATGCCGTTTGCCAGGTCTCCGGGAGCTTCGCCCGGGACTGTGAAGTCGTACAGACGGGGAATGGGCCATTCAGGTACGATGTTGTCGTAATTGCGTACGAGACCGCGTCCGCTGAAGGCGTTGACCTGAAAGTCTGCCTTGTAGCCGTCGGCAAGCAAGAAGGCGTAACTCTTGGAGGCGTTGGTCTTTTCGAACACCAGGGATTCGTCCTGACCGTTCTGGCCTTCGTTACCGAAGCCCACCGTAAAGGAATCGCCTATGAATTCGATTCGGCGGTTGCCTTGTTTTGGAGGTTCCTCAAATTTGCCCGATTTGTCGGTGGCTACTCTGTATAGGTGAATTCCGCCGGGGTTGCTTTCGCTGATTTTGATTAGGCGGTATGCGTGCGGACCTGCACTGCCGGTCGTTTTTACTTTATACACATTGCGGGAATTTGTTGTGAATACGGCGATTTCCTTGCCGTCTTCATCTACGCGGAACCTGGCTTCGCCTTCCAATTCAAATTCCAGTGATTTTGCCGCTGCTTTAAATTGTACCATGGCGGCAGGGGCGCTTGTACGGCTGTATTCCTTGCCGTGTTCCCATCGGCCACTAAACAACAGGTTTTTAGAAAACTCGTTCACGGAGACCTCCGCTCCAAATGAAAATGACGACAAAAGGGCGCAACCCGCTAATGCCGAGTAAATCCAATTCAAACAACGCATAAAAGAATATTACTAAATTCTAATTATGTTCTCTAGGCGAGCAACATCATTAGCGGTTCTTTTTGTAACCATCTACGGGCTACTGCTGGGCGTTTCAGCCTTTGCAGGCGAAGACGGTGTCACTGCAAAAGAAGCTGTTGCATTACAGAAGCCCGAACCGGGGTCTCCGGGAGACACCCTTACTAGAGAAGATGCCCGCATGGCATTGCTGGTTTACAAGTTGCTGGACAAAGACGGCAAAATCAAGGGTGCCGATATCAAACGGGGCGAAAGGCTCTTTATGCAAAATTGCAGGGCTTGCCATGGGAATGACGGTCACCGTTTCAACTTCTCGCGTTACAACGAAAAGCCGGCCTACATCGGGGACCGGGCCCGTGACGACATGCCGACTTTTTGGTACCAGATAAATTTCGGTGATGAAGAACGTGGCATGGAAGCCTATATCGACGAGTTCCCGCTGCAGGACCTCATCGATATCGCAGGCTTTGCCCAGACATTGCCTTGATTAGGGCTGGTGTCCGTTATAGACCTTGACTTCTTGAATAAACGAAAGTTCCAGCAGTTCGGGGACTTCGCTTCCGTAGGGCTGGATTTCGATTGTCTGGGGTGACTTGGCAAGCTTGAGGGCGTGCACAAAGAAATTCCTTTCGACTTCGCTTTCCCCGCGCTTGGAAGGGTTCTTCACCTTGGCTCCGATGAGGGCGCCTACGGTCTTGGCGTAACGCAATACCTTCACCAAGTCAAAGGTGCTCAGTTTCTGGTAGTTGTTTCCGTACTTTGTGGAGTTCAGCGCGGTCTGCAGGGTTTCGGAATTGGCTGTGTCCTTGAGTTCGTAATCCGGGGCTTTGGCTTCGGGCCATCCGGCGGCAAAGTCCTTGCGCCATTCTTCGGTGGGGGCGCTGGAACGGTTCACGTTCTTGCGTTCCACGAAGGGGCAGTAGCCATAGTTTGTAAGGATGTCGAAGGCGCGGGATTCCATTTCGGGATTCAGCACGAAACCGTAACCCGGAATAAATTCGTTGATGCATTCCATGAACTGCGGGAAGCGGGATAGTTCGTTCAGTACATCGGCATTTTCAATCTTGAGCAAACGAACGGTTTGCACTCGGGCGCCGTAGTAAGAAGAATTCCATTCGGCAATGGTGGATTCCACGTTGACAGGAGGCTTGATCCAGCCCTTGAAATTCTCGATTTCAGATTCGGCGATGCCGCACTTGAGGCCGCGAATATAGCTTTCGCGGTTCAGGGAGAATCGGAGATACACTTCGTCGTTTTCGACCTTGCTTAGGCAGGCGAGCATCAACAGTACCCGCGGAGAGGTTCCGGTGGAGGCGATGAGCTCGAAGTTGGGCAAGCAGGAAATGTTCTGTTCCGGAATGGAGGCGATGGAAGATTCGATCCAGTCGCGACCGGCCTGTTCCAAGGACACTGCTGCAACCTTACCGCCTACCATGGTAAAGCGGACAAGGCCCAAAAGCCAAAGTTCACGAAGCGGGCGGGGCAGGTATTCCCATGCGACCAGGCCGTCTTTTTCTTGCAGGCGGAAGGTGGGATCCAGGACCCAGAAAATAGAGGTCGCGGTGGGCGCCGTCTTCGGCTTGTCCAGCATTTTTAAAAGGCGGATGCAATGGCTGCGGTCACCGCGGAAGCGTTCCTTGAGCCACCAGGAGACTAGATCCTGGTGCAGGCGGAAACCGTTCTTGCGGATAAATTCAAGAGCCTTTTCCGTGGGGACGAGGCAGGCGTCTTCCTGTTCCAGCCAACCGTTCCCGGTCAGGAAACTGAAAATCAGGGACAGTTCGTTTTCGGCGGCCTTTTCGGAAATGCGCTTTGCCGAGGTGAAGGCGTCGGTGCAAATCTGGTAACTGCGTCGGTGCAGCAGATTGCTGTTGTTGACTTTGAGTTCGCCTGTCATGGCGAAAGCGAGGACTTCGCAAATGTGCCAGTCAATCAAGTTCTGGTAGAATGTGTCGGCGCCCTTTATGGCGGGGGCGTCTTCCAGCGGGATGCTGAAAACGTCAACAAAGTTTGCAAAGCCGTAATACACCGAGGTACTTGTAGACGGACTGCGCCACAATACATATTCGCGACACATTTCTAGCAAGAAGTTCTGCAGGTCGCGGCACTTGCTTACGGGAACCGTCAGGCGAAGTTCGTTAAAGGTAAGACCTCTAGATGCGCTATTGTAGATCAAGACCATGCAGTTGCGCTGCCACGGTTCCATTTTCTGGAACAGTCCAGCAACACGGTCCTTGTCGTTATAAAAACTGAGTGTTTCGTCTTGGATGAGGGCGTTGTTCAGCAAGCCCTTGTGGCCAAATGCTTTCGCGTGAGCGTTGCGAAGCAGCGGTTTGGACATCCCTTCAAAAAAAGCATTCAAATCAAACATCGAGTCAACCTTTATTGGGGAGCCAAATATAGTAAAAAAATTAGCGGTGTGGCTTCTTACGTTTCTCTGTCCGCTTTAGTAAGCCGGTCAAAAAGCGGAAAAATCTCTCGGAACGGGAGTTGTCCTGCTTTCCGCGGCGGAGCGTAATGACGATATCGCGCTTGAATTCGGCATCGGTAATCTTGAGAAGGCGAATGCGGCGGTTGTTGATGCGGCCCCAGGAGAATTCGGGCCAGAACCCTACGCCGATTCCGCTTGCAATGGCGTCCTTTACGGCGAGGGCGTTGTCACTTTCAAAAATGATGTGCGTCTTGAAACCCACACGTTCGCAATATTCGTTACAGATATTACGCAACTGTTTGGAGCCATAAAGCCCGATAAAATTCGTCTCTTGCAGTTCTTTAAGGGAGATGCTGTCGCGCTTGCGGTACTGTGCTATGTTGGGGACCGCAAGATAGATGTTCTCGGTGCATACGAAGTTTTCTTCGTCGTCGGAGCTATACTTTTTCGCCGAGGCATTGTAGTTGGCGTAAGTGCGGACGCAGATATCGTAAAGGGTGGTTTCTTCGTTTTGCACCAAGTTGAATCGAAGGTCGGGATCGTTCTGCTTATACAATATAACGGCGTTGGTCACGAAGGTGGAGGCAGCGAGAACGTTTAGGTTTATCGTTGCGGCTTGTTCGTTTTCCATGGCGCGGAGCTGTGCGGGGAGTGCTTCGATATCTTCGTAAAGAGGCTTTACTTTCTTATAAAAATATTCCCCGATTTCGGTAAGTTTGATATTTCTTCCTTGACTTTTAAATAGTTTTACGCCCAATTCATCCTCTAGTTTGTGCAGGGCGTGTGTCAGCGCAGGCTGCACAATACATAGGGTCTTGGCACTTTGGGTCACGTGTTCTGTACGGGCCACTTCTAGAAAATATTTTAAATGCGTTAGTTCCATACAATTTTCTTATCTAATCTAATTCATCAAAATAATTGATGAATTAAATATAAATAATCTATTAGACAATATGAATCTTGAGTTCTAATTTTGCCTACGAAAACGAAAAAAGAATCAAGTTCAAAATATTGAATCGCAAAAAAAAGGAGCATTCATGAAAAAGATTATTGCAATCGCCGCTGTCACCATCTTGGCTTTTACGGCTTGCGATCAGGCAAATACTTGCAATTACGACGCCTCTGCTAATACGCTTTCCTGCTCGGAAAAGACTTACAAGACATCCAATCTCGGCGGAAAGATTTGGATGGCCGAAAATATGGCCGTGTACATTCCCGATTCTAGCGCTTGCTACGGCAATGATCATGTGAATTGCGAAGTCATGGGTCGCTTGTATACTTGGAATGCGGCTACGACGGGCCTTTGCCCCAAGGGTTGGACCATTCCGACTCGGCAGGATTTTAAAAATGCCTTCGGGAACACGTCTATCGCGGCACTCAAGGAAAGCGCTTCTTTTAATATGCAATTTGCGGGTTTCCGTTACTATGACGGAAAATTTGCTGACAAAAACGAAAGCGCCAGTTTTTGGACCAGTGACAGCTACGATGGTTCCAGGGCTTACCTGGTTCGCGCTACCGATTCCACCATTACTTACGAGCACTTCAACAAGAATATTTTTGCCTCTGTCCGTTGCATAAAAGAGTAAATTTAAAGACGGAGGGATAAAATGACTTGGCTAGTAGACTTATTCACTAAGCCCTCGGTGGGCCAACAGGTCTTGGCGATAGCCATTACGGCGGCGCTGGGCCTTATGATTGGAAAAATCAAGGTCAAGGGTATTGGCTTAGGTAGCGCCGGAGCGCTTTTTGTGGGCATTGCACTTGGGCATTTCGGGCTCCGGGTAGAATCCAATGTGCTCCATTTTATTCAGGAATTCGGCTTGATCCTGTTTGTGTACACTATCGGTATGCAGGTGGGGCCTGGCTTTATCGATTCCATTCGCCGCCATGGACTTGTGCTGAATATTCTTTCGACAAGTGTAGTGCTGCTCGGTGTTATAGTCACTCTATGTCTTTACTTTTTTACAGATATGCATAACAACGTACCCGTGCTCATTGGGATGCTTTGTGGCGCCGTCACGAATACGCCTTCCTTAGGAGCCGCTAACTCAGCCTTTGCCGCGGCCGGGGTGGACACTTCTCTTACGGGTATCGGGTACGCTGTTGCATATCCGTTCGGCGTTATTGGAATCATCTTGGTGATGATCCTTACGCGAATTATCTTTAGGCAAGACCCGAATAAGGCCGCCGAAAAATACACGGCAGAAATCGCCGCCCACAGCAAGGAAATTGAGTCTTGCAGCCTTACCGTCGAAAACCAGAACCTTTACGGAATCCAGCTGAAAGATATTCCGAACTTGATTTCGAGCGGCGTTGTCGTCACCCGCCTTTTGCGCGGCGAAAACATCTTTACCCCGAACGGGAAAACCGTAATTGAACAAGGCGACAAGCTGCACATCGTGGGCATGCCCGAAGCCGTTTGCGCCATGGAAAAAATCATCGGCAAGCGCCTCGAAAAGCCGATTACGCTTGAAACCAGCAACACCGACAAAAAGATTGTCGTCAAGACGATTCTCGTGACGAACAAGAAGATTCTCGGTCGCACCATCGGTTCCCTGGCTCTTGCGGAACGCTACGGCGTAAACATCAGCCGCGTTGTGCGCAGCGGATTCAAGTTTACGGGCCGCCTAGACCTTCGCATAAAATTTGCAGACAAGCTTATGGTTGTTGGCACCGCCGAAGGTATCGAGGCCGCGGCGAAGGAACTGGGCAATTCTTTAACAGCACTGGATCATCCAGAAATATTGCCCGCGTTCCTTGGCATCTTCCTGGGAGTCATTGTGGGCAGCATTCCAATCGCTCTCCCAGGGATGCCGACCCCGCTCAAGCTGGGTCTCGCCGGCGGCCCCCTCATTGTTGCCATCGTACTTAGCAGAAAGCGTAAGATTGGCCCGCTGAACTTCTTTATGGCCAACAGCGCAAACCTCATGCTTCGTGAATTCGGCCTTACCTTGTTCCTGAGCTGCGTCGGTCTGAATGCCGGTATCAAGTTCTTCGATGTGCTGTTGAACGGTGACGGGTTCCATTACATGGCTTTGGCGGCTCTCATCACCTTTATTCCCCTTGCCATAGTGGCGGTAGTGGGACACTTGGTATTCAAGGTAAATTACCTTTCGCTATGCGGCGTACTTGCAGGTGCCACTACCGACCCTCCGGCTTTAGCCTTTGCCAATGGCCAAGCAGAAAGCGAAGCGGTGAACATCGGCTACGCCTCGGTCTACCCGCTCACCATGCTGCTACGAATCTTGAGCGGACAGGTACTCGCCATACTCCTGCTGCAAGCGATGTAAGCAAAACGAATAGCCGAACGGTCTTTGTGAGCAGCAAGCGACTCGTATTGACGAGTCGTGGCTGCGAGAGTGAGGCGATATCACATTGTCTAGGTTCATTTGAGCCGAACGGTCTTTTTAGTACTCCCTCTAGAACAAGTAAGGCTCCCCTGTTTAAGGGGAGCCTTTTTAGATGTACCTGAAAATTCAGGAAAAATTACATATTTGCAATGCCCTTTATAAAGGCGCAGGATTCTTCAGCACCTTCGCCGTAGAAGTACATCGTTACGCCCTGTTCAGGCATATCGCATGCATAGCCACCGGCGGGGCAGGCATCCACAAGTTCGCCACCTTGAGCGGTGCAGTTGTCTGCTGCAGCGGCGGGGCCTTCGACACAGGTGCCTTCCTTGGAGCAGTACACCTTGTCGCCAGCAACCGGACCAACGGGGCCAACTTCCGGATCAGCCGGAGTTTCAGCGGCCGGATCAGCCGGGGTTTCAGCGGCCGGATCAGCCGGGGTTTCAGCGGCCGGATCAGCCGGGGTTTCAGCAGCCGGGTCAGCCGGGGTTTCAGCAGCCGGGTCAGCCGGAGTTTCAGCGGCCGGATCAGCCGGAGTTTCAGCAGCCGGATCAGCCGGAGTATCGGCGGCCGGAGCCGTTTCGCAAGCGGCAAGAGGACCGGTAATCAGAGATCTCCAGGCATTCACGCCATCGCACTGCATCGTGTCTTTCTTGTCTTCAATGTAAATCTTGGCGCACTTGTTCACTGTTGCGGAACATTCATACTTGTCGATGTCCATGAAGGTCGGAATGCTGGCCGGAGCTACGTTGGAATCCGATGCACCAGAGGAACTATCGTCGCCGCAAGCAACGAAAGAAGCCATTGCAATAGCGGCCATGGGGAAAAGAATCTTTTTAGAGAACATTTTGTTTACTCCTTGGTTAAATAAAAGTGTGACGACAAAATAGATTAAAAATCTTAAATGTGGACATTTTTTTTCAAAAAAAATTATCAAATGTGCGGTAATGCGAAAATAAACCCCAAAATGAGGACTCATTTTGGGATTTATACTTTGTTTGTTTAGTAATATTTACAAATTAAAAGAACTGAGGGGGCCAACGCGGGTTCTTCGAGGACATATCGATCTTGTAGAAGTCCTTTTCGAAGCGGCCATCGTCCATGCCGTACATCTGCATCACGTGACGAGCAATCCACTTACCGAGCTTGAGCACGGTGAGCTTCTTGCGCAGACGACCCTGGCAGTCACGGTTCATGATATCCGGGAGGGTCGAAGTCGTGAGGATTTCGTCGATAGCCGGGCTGTTCAGCTTTTCACGAGCTTCGGCACTGGTGTGGAAGTGCGTCACACCGAAGCAAACGCGGTTCGGGTTACCCTTCTTGATATGTTCACAGCACTGCACGATCGTCGTACCGGTACGCACCATGTCATCGAACACGATCACGTCCTTGCCTTCGATTTCTTCGATGCTGATGTCGGAAAGTTCCGGGTTAAAGGTCATGCTGATTTCACGTTCGCCGGTACGGACCTTGTCCATCACCACGCGCTTGCATTCAGGGAGCTGCAAAGCATCGTAAACAGCATTCATGAACGGGCGTGCGCCCTTGTCCGGAGAGACGATTACGAGGTTGTTGCCGTCCTTACCGGTCTGAACAAAGTTGCTGCTCTTGATGTAGTGAGCGTAGACGTCGGTCGGAATCAGGTTGTGGAAGTTGCCTTCGAACACTTCGTTAAAGAGGTTCTGAACCTTGACACTGTGGTTGTGGCAAGTCACGACGGCATCCACGCCGGCGGTCTTCAAAAGTTCGGCGTAGAGGTGGCTCGTGAAGGCCTGGCCGTCGAACTTCTTGAGGTCGATGTCCGGACGATCCTTTTCGAGCGGACCAACGCGGTGCGGACCGCGGTCCTGAGCGCTGTAGAACAAATCGGGTTCCACGAGCACCACCTGTTCGGCACCGTTGTCCTTAGCGGCGCGGGCCAAAATGCAGTTACGCATGGCGTAGTCGTTACGGCTGCGTTCATGGTTCGAAACCGAGCAAATCAAAACGATCTTGCCTTCCAGGCGACGGCCGATATGTTCCATATCGTCCACGTCGAGCATGTAGCGGGGGCAGAATTCGGAGTTTGCGAAGGTCTTCAAGGAGACCACGTCGGAAATATCTTCACGGAGACCGATGTACTGCGCCATGTCGATGGCGAACGGATCATCGGTGAAGTTTCCGGTCACGATAAAACGATCAGACATAATTACGCCTTGATGTTGAGGTTGAACCATTGGGTTGGCACAAATATAGATAGAATCTACAGCAGTTTCAACTTATAATAGTCTTCTAAAAGGGGTTTGCCTATTTTTCCTCATTCATCACACAGCGGACGGAAACAAGGGAATCATTTGAAATCCTGATATTGGAAGAATGAGTGGAAAAGGTGGTAATATATCCTTTCTCTTCGGCAAAAATTGTTTCGGTATAGAGGTTTCCGGCAGGAAGCGCTGAAAATCCGAATTCGTCGCTCGTTTCGATGGAATCCGGATAAAGCTTGTACCATGCATCCTTCGCAAAAAGACGGGACTCATAAGCTTTACCATCAATCTTGGTAAGCGTCATTACCGCATACCATTCCTCGCTGGTAGGGATATGCCATCCGGCCGGGCACACGTCTTCAGAGCGCACGAGTTCCCTAGTATAAAGACGACCGAACTTTTCGCAGGATGCGTCTTCGTCATTGAAGCAGGTGCTTTGCCCATCGCCGGTATTGTAGTTCAGGTTCTGGGCCATCCATGTATCTTCGCCCATCATCACGGTCTTGTAAACCTGGCCGTCACGAGAATCTTCCATTGTTCCGTATTCAATTGTCGGATTCAAGTAGTCCCATGCCTTGGTACGCGTTTCCGTTTCTGCCACCATCTGGCTGGTTGTTCCGGTTTCGCCTTCCTTGTTCCGCAGACAGCGAACATTGAACCCGAGAGGTATAAAGTAATCGTAACCGCCAATGAAACTCCCCATGGCATCTTGATCAATAGAGCGGTAGCCTGTCATATCTTCATAACCATCTTGCGAATTATACTCGTATGCGAGTACCACGAACTCTTGCCGCGAGTATAAGTCCTGCTTGGGAGACGGTGCCAAGCCAAATCCGTAAGCGTCATGATAAGAAAATTCATCCCCCCATGCGCTATCCTTAAAAAGGAGCTTTATGCCTTTTTTCCCGCCTACTGCGCGGAAAAGACTTTTCCATTCTTCCAATGAAGGAACATGCCAGCCCGAAGGGCATACGCCCTGAATAGGCGTTTCGACATCGCAGCGCTTTTCGTATACGCAGTGGGTAGAACTGGTGTCGTAAACGGCGCCGAAGGAATAGAGACGGCCGTTCTCCTTGCAATTATCCTTTTGAATACAAAAGCTGTTGTGGGCGGCAAAATTCAGATTTTCGGCCATCCATTCCTGGTTCCCGATGGTTATGGTCCTGTAGACCTTGCCGTCACGGGCATCTTCTAGCGTTCCATATACACAGTTGTTGACACCATTGTCATTACATGGTTTTGCCAAAGTGCTTCCCGGTTCGTCGCCTTGGTTGACGCTAGCTTCGTTAGGGGAGGATTCACTTGAATCGTTGCCGCAGGCAACAAAGACGAATGGAATTAGACAAAATAAAACTTTCAAAACAACGTTTTTCATGTTTGCAAATTTAAATAAAAAACCGACAAATCAAATTGCCGGTTTTGAAATTCTTCAATGCCTTATTCACTAAGGATTGATTTTATGTTATTGAATTAGAAATCGATAATCCTGTCGTTCTGCATCAACTGCTCAAAAGTCTGGCGTTCGCGCACGACCTTCAGTTCACCGTTGGTGTACATGGTTTCGGCGGCGTAACGGCGGCTGTTGTAGTTGCTGCTCATGGCGGCACCGTAGGCGCCAGCGTCATGGAGAACCAGCAGGTCGCCCACCTGGGCCTTCGGGAGCTTGCGGGTCACCACGAAGCCGCCTTCTTCCTGCGTGAACACGTCGCCGGATTCGCAGAGCGGGCCTGCGACAATGGCGTCCACCGTTTCGTTCAGTTCGCGACCGTCGCGGGCAATAATCGAGATGGCATGATAGCTACCGTAGAAACTCGGGCGAACGAGGTCGGTAAAGCCGGCATCTACCAGGTAGAACAGGTTGTCACCCTGCTTCTTGACGGCGCGGATTTCAGCTATCAGGTAACCGCTTTCGGCCACTAGGTAACGACCCGGTTCCACTTCAAGGTGAACCTCGTGGCCGATACTCTGCTGAATGCGCTTGCGGGCGTCGTCCCACAGCTTGTAGTAAGCGTTCACGTCGATGCGGTTGCCCTTGTCTTCTTCGTGATATGGAATCGGGAGGCCGCCCCCTGCACTGATGGTGCGCAAGTGAGAACCCAGGCGACGGCTAGCGTCGACCATGGCATCGCACACTTGAGCGAGGTGTTCAAAGTCCGTGCCGGAACCGATATGCATATGCAGGCCCGTGATCCACATGCCGTTGGCTTGTGCAATCTTGATGCAGTCCTTGATCTGTTCGTGCCAAATGCCGTGCTTGGAAAGGTCGCCACCGGTGTTGGTCTTGCGGGAATGACCGTGGCCAAAGCCCGGATTCACGCGGATGGTGAGTTCGGACTTCACGCCGAAATCAGCAAGTTGCTGGATCATGTCCGGCGAGCCCACGTTCACAGCGATGTCATACTTCTTCACGAGTTCAAGAGCGTCCTTGTCGAAGATGTCTGCAGTGTAGACAATTTCGGGAGCCTTGCCTTTCTGCTGGCCACCCTTGAATCCGGCCTTGAGGGCGCGAACGATTTCGCCGGCAGAAACTGCATCGACGACGCAGCCGAGCTTACGGATAAGCGAAACCACGGAAAGGTTCGGGCATGCCTTCTGGGCGAAGCGAACGGTGTCAAATACCTGGACATCCTTCACGCACTTTTCGATAGTGGCGCGATCATAAATCCAGAGCGGGGTGCCGTACTGTTCGGCAGCCTTCACAAAAACGTCTTGAGGAATAGAATAGTTTGCCATACGGGGGTAAAAGATAGAAATTCATAGGGCGTAGACAGCCGTTATAAAATGTGAAGTGTATAATGCGGAATATTAGATGAGAGAGCGAAAGCCTGAAACAGCTGTCATCGGGTTGGTTCCACCGCAAGGTTTTACACAAAATGAAAACCTGTTGCCGTTGTCAATGGCCCCGTTTTGTAATCTATTTGCAACATTTTATTTGCTTTTGTTGCTTTGTGCAAAGAAATAAATACTATTTTACAATAAAATATTTTTTTATGGAGATAACAATAATGAAAAAATCCCTCTATCTTATGCTGGCTGGTACCGCCGCCATGTTCATGGCCTGTGGCGACGACAGCAGTTCCAGTAGCTTGACCTATGAACAGTCCGGTTCAATTGTCGTAGACCCGCAGAACAAGACCGTTGTGACTACTGTCAGTATGGTCGAGGATATGTGCGTCAACGAGAACAATACTTACAACTGGAGAGAAGTCAATCTCGGAGAAGACAAGGACTATTTAAAATACGATTTTAAGGGCGATACCTTAATCATATTCCAGGAATGCAGCAGCAGCTTCAGCTATTGTAGCGAATATGGAATGATGTTCGTGGGTGGCAAGGCTGGAAGCCTGGATGGATCCTGGGAATCTACCAATTGTAAATATAGTTCCTATGACAAGGAAAGCTATTGCTATGTCTCCTGTAGCGATGTTCCGGGTGGTAAGCTTACCGAAGAAGAAGCGGAGAGAATGTATGAGTCTGGTCAGATCCAGTCTTGGGATGACCTTGAAAAGAATCCGACTCTTCTTGCTCGCTTGAACTGCCTTGACGAAGAAGACATGAGTGAAATGCCTCAGGTGGATCTTGAAATATCCGGTTCGTCATTTACGGCAAAAGTCAAGTATTCCATCAAAAGCGAAACAGAATTTGACGACTACACGAATTCTAGATTCATGACCAGTCTTCTGGATGACCTACGTCGCGGTTCCATCGATATTCCCGATGCCAGCAGACTTTTCAAGGAAGACTCCACTGACATGAAGGATCTTATTTTTACACTTAAGGACTACGGCATTGAACTCGCTAGCCAGAGCAAGACAAGTATTTCGTTCAAGTACAAGAATGAAACGCTCTCCATCAAGTTTGGTGATGTTGATTATGGCGATGATAACGGCTCTTTGTCAATGACCATTTCTACCGATAAGAAGAGCTGCTCTCTGGATGCTGAATCTGGCGAAGTCACCAAGAGCACCTGCAAAGCCGAATACGGTGAATTCTTCAGCAAGGAGACTGAGGAAGATGCTGCTGGCAACAGGTTCACGGTTGCCTATGCATACTCCAAGTCCAACGAAAGGGATTTTGAAAGATGCGCCGAAGCCTTGCTCGATACTCTCTTTGCCAAGGGAACTCCTTCTAAGAATATCGTGACGAATGACTGCAGTGATTTGTACGAAACCGTTGAAAATGTATGTAATAACGCCGCTTCGTATGAAGACATGGAAGTATGCGCTGATTTACAAGATGAGTACTTCTCTTGCATAAACTCCTCCTACAGCGTTTATGGCGCATTGGCAAAGGTGGCTCCTGAAGGTGCAAAGAAGGAAAAGAAGCAGTTTATCCAGGACGCTCGCAAGCTTGCTCGCAAGCTGCAGCGTGCTTCCAAGTAAACAAACTGATATTTTCAAATGAAAAACACCTGGATTTCTGTTCAATGAAATCCAGGTGTTTTTTTAAAGAAAAAGGCGCCGATTATTATCGGCGTCTCTAATATCTTTTAGACTCGTAGAGTCTATCTATATAAATTAGACGTGCTTGACCTTGTTGTCGCCTTCGTCCCAATACTGGCCGTCGCAAACGAACTTGTATTCGTAATCGCCAGAATCGAGGGTGATCTTGCCAGTCCAGAGTCCAGTCTTCTTGTCCTTCTTCAGCATGTCCTTGTCGACAGCCCAGTTGTTGAAGGAGCCGGCAACGGACACGGTGGTGGCCAGCGGGCAGTTGGCTTCGAACACAACGGTCACCTTCTTGGCGGCCTTAGCAGCGGTCTTCTTGGCAGCGCTAGCGGGAGCCTTTTTTTCGGCCGCGGACTTAGCGGCAGCCTTCGGAGCGGCCTTCTTAACAGCCGGCTTGGCGGTGGTCTTCTTTTCAGCGGCCGGCTTAGCAGCAACAGCCTTCTTGGCCGGGGCCTTCTTTTCGGCAGCGGGCTTAGCGGCGGCCTTCGGAGCAGCCTTAGCAGCAACCTTCTTGGCAGCGGCCTTGGCAACTACAGTTTTTGTTCCTTTAGACATTGTTAATCTCCTTGCTTTGTTTGGAGCCAATAATAGTAAATTTTTTTCAACCTGTCTAGTTTTGCTATATTTGGACTATGCTTAAGCAAATCATCGCCCCTAGCGTTTTAAACGCAAACTTCCTCGAACTTGGCAACGGCCTCAAGGCTATCGAAAACGGTGGCGCCGGCCTTGTTCACCTCGACATCATGGACGGACACTTTGTCCCAAACATCAGCTTCGGCCCGGGCATCTCTGCCTGCGTAGGTAAGGGAACCAGGCTCCCGCTCGATTGCCACTTGATGATTGAAAACCCCGAAAACTATGTGGGTGAATTTGCAAAGGCTGGCGCAAGCCTCATCAGCGTGCACGCCGAAACCACAAACCACTTAGATCGTCTGCTGCACCAGATTAAGGAACTCGGTGTCAAGCCTGCCGTGGCCATTAATCCGGCAACTCCGCTGGAAAGCATCAAGTACGTGCTCGACATCGTGGACATGGTGCTGATCATGTCGGTGAATCCGGGCTTCGGCGGCCAGAGTCTCATCCCCTATTGCCTCGACAAAATTCGCGAACTTCGCCAGATGAAGCCGGAATTGGATATCCAGATTGACGGTGGCGTGAAACTCGACAACATTCTCGCCTGCAAGGAAGCCGGCGCAAACATCTTCGTGGTAGGCTCCGCCATTTTCGGCAAGCCCGATCCCGAAGCCGTGTGCCGCGAATTCGTGAAGCTCGTTAACGGCTAGTTGCTCCATTTGCGCGGTAGCGTTTTTCGCCATCGCGGATAATCGCATTGTGACGCTCCCTCTGAACGAAGGGGGCGTTTTTCTTTTGCGCAGTACCCGACGGGAGCGTGCGCGGATTAATCGAGCTTTTCACGCTTTCATCGAAATAAATCTTACCCAAATAGGCGGCGGGCTGTTCAATGCCGCAAGACCCTATTCCAGAAGGTATGCGGTTTGCGAATGCAATATCGCCGATTTTCAGGTACACCTGATAACGAGTCTTGTTATTCCCTTTTATCTTGGCAGAAATTTCTATTTCATTATTCCCGTCGAATGTCATCACGGTATCACCACCCGCGATAGAGATTGTGCGGCTATGGATATTACGGGAATCAATGTCCGGCAGGTCATAATAAGTCGGTGTCGGGCACATTTCCAAATCGCTGCCTTCCAGATCATCTAAAACAGCAAGCCTTACCGGAGCGTTCCATGTCAGGTTTCCAAAGCCCACATTCTGGATGCGCACTTTCGCTCGTAAAATTCTATCGCTCCCCACAGTATCGCTCATCCATGCTTCGCGCAGCACAAAGCGGTAACCCAGGTGATCGTTGATGTACTTGAAACCCGTAAGCGAATCGACTCGCGATGGGTCGTAGTCGAAATCCTTTTGCTTAAATTGTGTCTTTTTCCAGCTGTCAATCAGGTTGTTGTTCCACTGAATATTCAAATAGCTCGTGTGCGTGCGGAAACCTTCGTATGCCAAGAACTCCGGCGTATTGATGACCTGGTAACCGCTTGCTGTCGTGAGCGCTTCGCCACCGTAAGGCGTGTTGATACCGTACTTTTCGAGCCAGGCAATGCCCTCTTCGCGACAGATAGAAGTATTGCAGTCAGCACCCCAGGTACCGTAATCGTACTGCGTTCCCAGATACCCGTCGTTGAACATTCCCACACGGAACATGGTGTCGCCCTTCGCCTTCGCAATCTCCGCAAACTTCTCGCCGTCGATATTAAAGTCGACTCCCCAGTTGTCAAAGCCAAGTACCTTCGCGGAATAGTTACCCGTGCGGGTAAGAATTTTCAGTTCGGGCGGAGTGTTACGGAGCATCAAGTTCACCGCCTCGGCCACGCGGTCGTAAGTGATGTTCGTGTCGGAATGCATCTCGCCGTAGGCGCCGTGCATGCCCATCTCGAGCGCCACAATCACATCGGTATTTTTCGAAAGCACCGGCGCAAGCTGCTTCACATGCTTGAGCACCCATTCGTGATCGGGTGTCACGTTGCTGCGACCGTTGTACCACGGATCGTAACAGATGCGCACGATCACGAAGCCTTTGTTTTCGCGGATGTTATCAAATGTTGTCTGCAGAACGTTCAGTGCGTCTTCAGTGAGGTCCTGGTTCTTACCCCAGGTGGTATCCTTCTTGCCACCGGTCGTGTCGATTCCTAGCCAGGCATGACTGCTGAATTCCGAAATTTCGGCCCGCAGGTGCAGCAATTTACTAGACGGATTTTCAATCGGCTTACCGCCCGAGGGCTTGAGGTGCAACACCTGAGGCGTATAGAAGCCACGGTCATAATTGCCGAGAGTCGCCATCGCATCTGTTGTGTCAATGTCCAGCTTCACGAGGCCAGCTGCAAAAAGCGGTGCCGTCGCAAATAAGAATATGCCGAGCACGGCAATCTGTACGACATTCCGCGTAATCTCAGAAATCTTCTTCATCGACACCCCCTAATAAAAAAACGGACACGGCATCAAGCCATATCCGTAATATATATTTTTTTTCTCAGCAAATAGATCCTGCTCCTTCGAACCTAATTCAACTAACGCTCTAAAGAGCGAAGTTTCATATATCGATTCCGTGCTTCGCACTTCACTCAGGATGACACATTCGTGTCACTTGTTATAAATCGCTTCGAGCGCTGCGGCGAGGTAGGCAAGTGGCGCATTCCAGTTGATAGCCACTTCGTTCGTGGCATAGCTGCAACGGTTGTCAAGGTAGGCGAGAGCCGGCTTGTCGGCGGAGGCATAGTTCGGGCATTTCCAGTTTTCCTTGCCGTCCAGGTTGATGTCCTGCTTGCCCAGGTGCGGGCCACCTACGAGCATTCCCGGCACCGGATCATCCACCATGTCCGATTCACTCGGGCGGTGGTGCGGGTTACGCGGGCTCCTGTAACCGAAGCCTGTCACATAAGTCATGTCTTGCGGGTTCTTGCCGAGCAAGTAGTCGAGGCACTGTTGTGCACCGTCCAAGTAGCTCTTGTCTTTGGTAAGCAGGTAAGCGTGCACCAGCACCATGCCGTTGTTTGCCATGGCGCTATTGGAGCCCCAGTTCCAGCTCCAGGGGAATGCGGGCAGGCGGTAGGCACTCGTATCGCCCACGGTGCGGAGGTTGTTCGCTTCGTTAAGTACGGTTTTCTTGGCCGCAGCGACAATTTCCTTGTCGAAATCGGCAGAATCCAACGCCACACGGAAAGCGGCAAGCATGTTTACATTGCCCCACCAGGCGCCATCGGCTGTGAACAGGTTCTTCTTGAGGTCATCCTGGTAATACTGCTTCTTGGTAGCGCGGAAAAGTTCTGCCGCTGCCCAGCGGAATTCGTCCTTGCCGTCTTCGCCGTCATGCATGTAGTTGCCGGTCTGTACATCGGCAGGCTGCTTGTAGAACTGCTGCGGATGCATCTTGGCCCAAGCGTAGGCGTCTTCGGCGGCCTTGAGCATCTTGTCGGAATATGCCTTGTCAATGTTCTTGTAAACGACGCTTGCCTGCGCCATTACGGCAGCAAAGTCAAGCGTTGCTGTTACATTCTTGATAATTGCATAGCGAGCATCCCTATCGTTTTCAGGAAGAACGCTTCCACCGAACTTAAGCGTTGTCACCTTGTGGTAAACGCCGCCATCCTTATCCTGCATAGTGAGCATCCAGTCCAGATTGTAGCGCACTTCTTCCAAGATTTCAGGATACTTCGCGAATTCGCGGGGAATGTTCCAGGTCAGCGAATCCAGATACTTCGGGAAATTCTCGTAGGCTTCGAGCAGAGTGAACACGGTAATGCCCGAATTTACGATGTACTTGCCGTAATCACCGGCATCATACCAACCACGGTCGGACTTAATTACCTGACCATTGCCCTTACCTCCGGTCAGCTTGTCGGTGCCGTAAATGATAACCCTGCTGTCCTTGTGGCCTGCGGCGCGTGCCCACTTGCCTGCATATTGTGGTTCTAGGGGCATGCTGGCGCGCTGGTAGTAGAACCACTTGAGGCTTGCCTTTACCAAGTCGTCATAAACGTTTTTGCCCACTACGATGGGGGTGCCTACATATTCCTTGCCGCGGAAAAGACGGTAGGTGCCAGGTTTCTTGATGGCAGAAATATCGAAAGTCTGCACTTCTTCGCCGCTGTATTCCCAGTCATAGACCATGGGAGCCTTCAATTTCAGGACTACCTTTCCGTTGAGGTCGTGGACCTCCAGGCCGTTGGCATCGCTACCGGGGTAAACGACGATTTTTTCTGCATCGGGTGTAAAGCCCAGCTGGTTTACAAGGGGGCCTGCAACAGCAGACGAAAAAGACACGGCTACAGAAGCCGCGCTTGCTAAAATCACGTTTTTAGAGAATCTCATACCTAGAATATACCTAAAAAACCCCCGGAATGGTCATTCCAGGGGGTGATTTTCTGTTTTCAGTGGAAAACAGGGCTGTTAGCCTTTCTTAGAACGATGGCTGTTTTTGATCCATTCGGTCTTGTGGACTTCCGGAATATCGTCAAGCAGCTTGAGCGTGTGCGGTTCGGTCGTGTTGTCAAGCACTTCTTCCGGAGTACCCTGGTTCACGATCTTACCGTCGTGCATAATGAAGATACGGTCAGAAACGTAGTTTGCAAGACCGATATCGTGAGTCACGAACACCACGGTCATCTTGAGTTCGTCTTTCAACTTACGCAAGTAATCGAGGATGTTGGCACGCACGCAGGCGTCCACCATGGAGGTGGCTTCGTCAGCGATCAAGACCTTCGGACGGAGCGCGAAGATACGGGCCAAAAGCATACGCTGCATCTGACCACCGGAAAGTTCGAACGGATACTTGCCTTCGATGTCTTCGGGCTTCACGTTCACAGCCATCAGGCCTTCGTCCACGCGGCGGCGGACTTCTTCCTTGGAGGGCTTGTCCTTGAGGATGTTCAGGGCGTCTTCCAGCTGGCTACGGATGGTAAAGAACTGGTTGAAGCAGCCGAACGGATCCTGGAACACGGACTGCACTTCGTTCCAGTGAGCCTTCAGGTTCTTGATGGGCTTGTCGCGATACAGGAACTGGCCGCGAGTCGGCTTGTAAAGACCGAGCATGATCTTGGCGAGCACGGACTTGCCGCAACCCGAGCCTCCCACGATGGAGATGAATTCTTCGTCGTAGATGTCGAAGGACACGTCCTTCACGGCGGTCTTCAGGGTCTTACCGGCACCAAAGTCCTTGCTGATGCGCTTAGCGGAAAATACAACGGGTTTATCAGACAGCATAATCGCACCTCACTTGACGGTCGCCTACAATGCGGATGTTCTGGGTATTCTTCTTGCAGTCGGGGCATGCCTTCTTGCAGCGGGGTGCAAAGCGGCAACCCACGATCTTGTTCTTGAGGCTCGGAGGAGCACCTTCGATAGCCACCGGATGACGGGTACGCTGGGAAGCTTCGGTAGAAAGCATAGCGCCCATCAGAGCCTGGGTGTAGGGGTGACGCGGGTCCTTAACGACCTGGTCAGCCGTACCGTATTCCACGATTTCGCCGGCGTACATGATGGCGATGTTGTCTGCCACGTGGTACAGGAGCGGAAGTTCGTGGGTGATGAAGATCATCGTGGAGAAGATGCCCTTGTCAAGAAGATCGAAAATCATCTTGATCACTTCCTTCTGGGTAGACACGTCCAAAGCGGAAGTCGGTTCGTCAGCGATCACCATCTGCGGGTTGAGCAAGGTGGAGATACCGATCACGGAACGCTGGCGTTCACCGGCGGTGAGCTGAATCGGGTAGGAGTTCAGCACGCGCTTGGTGTCCATTCCGAACAGGTCGAAACGTTCGCAAAGGCGGTCGTAGATTTCCTTGTGGTCGAGCTTCTTGCCCGGCTGCTGGTGGGCAGCGATCACGTCGGCGGCGATGTCCTTGATTTTACGCACCGGGTTCAGGGCGTTGAATGCACCCTGCGGAATCATGGAGACCTGCTGAGCGAGCACGTTGGCGCGAACATCTTCGAGCTTGCGGTGCATCAGGGATTCCATGTGGTCGCCAACGCGCACACGCACGTCACCCTTTTCGGGGTAAAGCGGCGGAATGCACATGCCCATAAGGCCGGACACCAAGGTGGACTTACCGCAACCAGATTCACCTGCGATACCGAGGATTTCGCCCTTCTTCATGGAGAAGGAAACATCCGTCACGGCATGAGTCTTGTCGCCGAAACGGCCAAGGTAATAGAGGCCGAGATTTTCTACTTCAAATACATTTTCAGACATTTCGTTACCTCTTATTTGCGCAGACGCGGGTTGAAGACGCCTTCCATAGACGTGTTGATGAGGTAAAGGGCAAACACCGTAAGGGTCACCACGAGGGTCGCCGGAATGAAGGCAATCCAGATGGAGTCGGCAAGAGCGCCGTTGTCCTTCGCCTGGTTCAGGATGATGCCGAGGCTAGTCGTGTCGACAGGGCCAAGGCCAATCATGGAGATGGAAGCTTCGGAAAGGATACCCGAACCCACCTGCATGATGAACACCATGAACACGTAGGAGAGCAAATACGGAAGCACATGCTTGATCACGATCGTGAGCGTAGATGCGCCGTTGATGCGGGCAAGCGCGATGTGGTCGCGGCTACGCAGGGACGATGCCTGGGCACGCACGGCACGGGCAGACCAGCTCCAAGCGGTAAGACCGATGATGAGGCCGATCAAGGTGAGGGAACGGCCATCCTTCACGGCAGAGCTGATGAGCACGAGGATAACGAACTGCGGAATCACGATGAAGAGGTTCGTGAACATGTTCAGCACTTCGTCGATCCAGCCGCCACGGAAACCGCCGAACAGACCGATAAGCACACCGATTGTCGTCGCGATGATACCGGCCACGAAACCCACATAGAGGGAACTGCGCAGGCCAGCAATCAGGAGCGACACATAGTCACGACCGAGGTGGTCGGTACCGAGCAGGTGTTCAGAAGAAGAACCTGCGTACGGGCCAGCGAGAATGTCACGGGCGTGAGTATCGACGTTGTAGAAGAGAGGGCCAAAGAGCGCGATCAGGAGCGTGAGCACGAAGATCGAGATACCGATGACAAACATCGGGGACTTGAGAAGGTTTCTTAAGAGTTTCAACATAATTACTTACCTCCCATTTGGAGACCGGCCTTCACGCGCGGATCGAACACGGCGATGAGCACGTCGACGGCGAAGTTAGCAACGAGCACGCAGGTAGAAATCATCAAGGTGCAACCCTGAATCGTTGCGTAGTCGTTCTTCTGGATGGCGTTGAGCATAGCCATACCAAGGCCCGGATAAGAGAAGATCATTTCGGTAATGAGTGCGCCACCCACCATGGCACCCAAGGACTGGGCAAGACCGGTGAGCTGCGGGAGCATGGCGTTACGGAACACGTAGCTGATGATCTTGCCTTCGCGAAGACCAAGCCACTTGGCGTACTTCATGTAGTCGGTACCGAGTTCATAAATCGACATGGAGCGCATACCCGTTGCCTGACCCGAAAGAAGAATCGGGAAGCAGCTGAAGAACGGGAGGATGTAGTACCAAGCGACGCTCTTGATGCAGGTCCAGGAGAAGGTGAGTTCCGGAATGTCGGAACTGTAGGCGCCCATGGCCGGGAACCAGCCGAGAGTAATGGAGAAGAGAGCCACGAGGAGCATACCGAACACGAAGTACGGCACACCGTTCAGGAACATAGCGCAGGGGAAGAACACCTTGTCGAAAATGCCGCGCTTGTAGGCAGCGAAAGCTCCGAGCAGGTTACCGATAATCCAGCCGAGCAAGATGGTCGGGGCCTGGATAAGGAGCGTCCACGGGAGGGACTTCTTGATCACGTTGGTCACCGGTTCGTTGTTCTGGTAAGAAAGACCGAGGTCACCCTTGAACACGTTGCCGATGTAACGCAGGAACTGCGAGAATGCAGAGCTGAGCTTCGGGTCGGTCTTGAGAACCGGTTCTTCAATCATGACGGTGTCCTGACGTTCAGCCTGGACTTGTTCCATCACGGCAATCTTTTCAACCTTTTCGACCTTCTTCTTGGTCTTCGGGTCCTTGACCATCACGGGCTTGCCCTTGGCATCGAGCACCGGCTTTTCTTCAAACACCGGATTGCCTTCGGCGTCAACCTTCTGGCGTTCCACCATCTTCGGGGTGCCGTCTTCGTTGACTTCCTTGACAGTCGTCATCACCGGAGCGCCGTTCTCGTCAAGCTTGGCGACGCGCTTGGTCACCATGTTGCCGTTCTCGTCCACTTCCGGTTCATAAATCACGTTACCCTGATCATCGAGTTCGGCCATACCGAAGGACACCAGGAGTTCGGCCTTCTTCTTCTGAGCTTCAGTCGGAGAAAGGCCCTTACCGGCCTGACCCATAATGATGTCGACCGGGTTGTTGTCGCCAAGACGCGGCAAGGCGAAGTTCAATGCCACTGCAAAAACGAAGGTCAGGAGATACCAGAACCCCTTCTGCAGGACATAGCGTAGCATAGGATATTGTTTAAGCATTTGTATTCCTTTAACCTTTATTTAGCAAGCTTTAAGTTCCAGAGGATCT
>JAFXLS010000067.1 GCA_017530965.1 Fibrobacter sp. | reverse complement strand
CCATGACGGCCTTGGAGGTGTAGTTTTCGGAAGCGATGAGTTCGATGCCATATTCCTGGCGTTCGGCTTCTTCCTGGATGATGTTGTAGATTTCCGGATCGGTCTGTTGCAGTGTAGATTTGAGCATTTAGCTACTCCTTGATTTGTACGGCGCAAATATAGCTTTTTAGACGAGAGACCCAAGGCGAGAGACTAAAGATTTTTCTAAAAACAAGCATAAAGTGACGCTATTGGGGGGGGAGGCCTCCCCCTGCTTGCAGCCCCGGCTTATGCGTATGGCCTTCGCGATGTTGTTACCCGCTCACTATCACGGAAAATTCCGTGGCTCGTTCGCTTGCTAACAACATTCGCTTCGGCCAAATACAAGCATACCTATAGCCGGGTCTTCCAGCACCCCCTCGAACGGGCGCTCAGGCGCCGCGCCCGTAACGCCCTGGGCTACAAATGCCCACGGCTCCAGAGCTAAGCTCGCCTCGTTCTTACACGACCGTTCGACTCACGTCTCACTCTCGCTACAGCCCCAGCTTTACGCATGGGGCTTTAAGCTCACATGGCCTCGGCCTTCGGCCGACGAATGTTCGCTCGACGACTTATCTTCTTCCGCCTTAGGGCATTTTAGAAGACTATTTGTTTAATAGTCCTTCGTGCAACGGATAGGCTGATAGCCATATCGTTCTAGACCAGTATCATACTGAATGTAAGCATCTGTATCACTCGTCAAGACACTCTTTCCCCAATCATCTCGTCGCTTACTCAAACTAGGAAGCCACGCTCTTGCAAACTCTCCATATCCATAAAAATTCCCATGAAATGAATGCCCTACCGGGAGAAGCGAGAATCCGTATGAATCGCCCCCCCCCCATACAGCTCTAGAATTCGTCAAATGGCCCGGCTTCAAAAAACGCCACTCACGCTCTTCCATAATATGCCATCCCTCTGGGCATATCCCCTGTATATATTGATGATCATTAAAATACGTCGTATCGAGTTTTTCGACAGCAACCGTATCATATTTTTTAGGAACGTTCATGGCCTCGCTCCAAGTGTACATACCTCCAAAGCCGTTGTCGCAATACCATTCGTCGTCGTTGTAGCAGACCTTTTCTACCACAGAATCACTAAATTCTGTCGCGTTAGCCAGGATCTGTTTTCCCAAATTCAGGTTTTCGGCAAAGAATGTATATTCTTCATCTACACCACCTCCGGCCCCATCAAAATGCTTTTTAATGGTCACAATCTTATATTCCTGACCATCACGATCATCTACAAACGTCTCATAATCAATTTTCGAGGAAAACTGTTTTTCCATATTGGGGTGTGAAATATAGGGCTTTACAGTATCCTGTCCACCAATAGAATCCCTAAGCCAGAAATCATCTCTGCACGTATAGTATTGAGTATATTTTCCACTCATGACTATAGCGGTATCGCCATTGCAGCAGTTTACTGTTAAATTTGCGCTGCCATCCTCATTTCGTCCATTAAATGGGCAACCTTCAGAAGAACTCGACTCATCCTCAGAAGAACTGCTATTCTTATAATTCACAGAACTAGAACTCTTCTGCGAATCATCACCTGACTTCACAGAGCTAGAGTACTTCGAACTCCCACCGGAAGACGTTCCTTTGTCCGTAACGAAACTCGAGGAGAGGTTTTCGTCATCACCGCTACTGCTCGAAACTTCCGCAATCGGGTCAGGGTCAGTACTGCTGGAACCGCTGTCGCACGCAGTGAAAAAATAAAGTACGGCAAATAAAACACCGATAAAGATCCTTCTCCCCATTCGGGGATCATGCCCACTAAGGCAACAAGTTGCCAAGTGGTCAAAGAGACTCCACTTCGTTGCTCCCCTAAGAGGATAACTCAACTTGAGAACTAAAGTTCTTAGTTTCGTATAGCTCAGAATGACACCATTATCAAATTTCATAAAACCTCCAGAACCTCAAAAGACCCATTTTTCGCCAAATTTAAATTATTAAATCAGGAATCACGTTAGTGATTCCCCATCCGTGTGGCAATATAATCTTTTTTCTATATTATCCTCGCAATGCCGATTATTTTGTTTATTCTCTTTTTTGTACCTCTTGCAGCCTTTGCACAGGACACTCCCGGTGCATTCAAGATTGATTCTATCCGATACAACATTGGCGACGCCTTTGACGATTCCAGGTACCACACCCAGTACGACAAGTGGGCCTACGATTTATTGAATTGGATCCACATCGAAACCCGCGAAGTGACCGTCAAGAAATTGCTCCTTTTCGATGAAGGCGAAACCGTCACGCCCATCCAGATTCAAGAGGCCGAACGGTTCCTGCGCAGCCAGAACTTTCTTTCGGACGCAAGCATCAAGATTACCAACGAAGACGGCAAGAACATCGCAAACGTCAAGACCAGCGACAACTGGACGCTTTCCATCCCGACCACATTCGGCTTTGCCGGAAAAGAATACAACTATAAAAACCTGAACTGGGGTATCGGCGTTCAAGAAAGCAACTTCCTCGGTCTCGGTCAAAAGCTGGGTTTCTATTTCGGCCACAACGAATTCCGCGACATGTGGCAAGTGGAATACGGCGACCCGCACTTTTTGTTCCGCTATAACCACTTGGATTTCTTATATAGTTACAACACCGACGGCTACCTCGCCTACGGAAAGATGTACATCCCGTTCTTGAGCAGAAGCCAAAACCAGTGGGCCTATACGATTGAGGGTCTAAAGAATAAGCACGAAGCCTACTTTTATGGCAGCGGAAAGTTGCCCCCCGGCGCCACCGTGTACGATGCCCGAAAAAGATACGGCGACAGCCCTATCTACAATCACAAAAAAGCCCTGCTTGATTCATTCCCGCTGTATAACGGCAACGAAGTCGTAAAACTGTTAGCCGTCAAGGATTTTATCGACGACTCCCTGAGCTTTAGAATCAGCCGCTCCTTCGGCGGAACTTACCGCAAGCTCTACGCCGGCGCCACCTACGACTACCACTATACCACCGCTAGCGAAGGCAAGCTTTACCCCTACGCCTTTACCGACGGCGACACCACCTACGCCATCGATTCCGCAACAGCAGTCAACGAATGGCTCCCCGAACAGAAAGATTCCCGTCTCGGTTTCTACCTGACCCTTTCGAACATCCGCTACGAGAAAATCAAGAATTTCCATAACGCCAAGTGGACCGAAGATATTGAAAAAGGTTACGAACTCAAGGCGCAAATTTCCAAGAATTACGAACAGCTCGGCGCCGCTGACAACGACATCCGTCTCGATTTCTGGGCAAACCTGATGCTGGGCAGCAACATGCACCACCTCACCATGAAGTCCGAAATGAACTTCTACCTGGACCACGGCGAAAGGCACGACTACTACGGACGGCTTTCCGGCGAATACATCTTCCACCCCACCAATTCTTTCGCAACGGCGCTTACAGGCGTTGCTGATTTCTATGAAGATGCCCGCTACGGCAAGCAGCTCACCCTCGGCGGCGTAAACGGCTTCGCCGGCTTCCCCACCGGATTCTACGCAGGCCAGGCCCGAGTATTCGCCAACCTGGAACAGCGCTACTTTACAAACTTTGAAATTGCCACCCTCATGCCCGTATTCGTGGTATTCCAAAGCATCGGAGAAACCGCCTGGGATTTCTGGGACATCAACCGCAAGGATCTAATCTACCTTACCGGCTTCGGCATGCGTTTTGCACAAACCAAGTCCATCAGCAGGCTGGTCAACAAGGTTGACGTAAGCATCCCCCTGAACGGAGTCCGCAAGGGCGAACCCCACTACTCGATTATTACCACCTACAGCCTGTAGCCATTCCAATTTGGAATATTCAAAAGTGTGATTTTTTTTATGCAAAGGTGTCTTTTCGGGCTATATTTTCGTATTTTAAGGGTTATGAAATTCGTTTCTAAAATTTTAAGTATTGCAGCCATTGCAGCGGTTACGCCTTTTGCGCAACTCGCTCCGGAACCCCAGATGGCCGATGTGCAGTTGATGCAGGATACCACCACCAACCAGCCCATGAAGATGGACTTTTCAAAGCCGCTTTCGGGCATTAGCGATCCGGGAATCCTGTTCAGCCAGTTTGCAAACAAGCCCCTTTTGATCTATTACTTCAGCCCCAAGTGCCCCCACTGCCAGCGCCATATTTCCGAAATCCAGGACCTGGTCAAGGAATACGAACCTAAGGGTCTCACCGGCATCGCCATCGGCCTCGGCGGCGGCATCAAGAAAAACGACATTCGCCTGTTTATCGACCAGTTCCACGTAGCGATTCCCGTATTCCAGGATAGCGACTACAAGTTCGGCCCCGCTTACGGCACTGGCTACATCCCGGTCGTATACGTGGTGCAGAAAGACGGAACCTTCTACCGTTACGAAACCTTGAACGAAGCGAACATGAACCACATGCGCGCCACGCTCAATAAAATGTTAGCGAAATAATTTAATTAGAGGCTTTTAAAATCTAAAAGGGCGCCCTCGGCGCCCCTTATTTTTTACCAAGAACTAGCAATCAACCACTAGAACATCTTGCGGGTGTTCTTCTTGGCGGGGCCATTACCGCTGCTGCTCGGCTTGGGGGCTGCACTTGCCCCCTTGTTGCTAAAGAGCGTAGCGTCGTCGGCAGACTTGGTCTTGACTTCAAAGTGGTTACCGTCGCAGACTTCGGTCGGAGCGTAGCCCGCGGTATAGAGGCAGTAAGTCTTTTCGGAGCAGAATTCACCGGCAATCTTACCCGTGTGGTTACAGATGCCCTTGCTTACGACACCGCTCGGAACCGGGAACGGCTTACGCGGCAAGTCCTTGTGAAGCTGCTTCATCACGGCCATCCAAACCGGGAGAGCATCTTCGGTACCCGTATGACCTGCGCCCAAGGTACCCGGGCTGTCAGAGCCGACCCATACGCCCATGGTGAATTGCTTGGTAAAGCCGATGTACCAGCAGTCCGTATAATCATTAGTCGTACCGGTCTTACCACCACTCGGGTGAGTAAAGCCGCTCGCCCACACGCGGGCTGCCGTACCGCGAATGTTCACGTCCTTAAGCATGTCGACCATCAAGTAGGCCGAAGCCGGGCGCAACACTTCATGTTCCACCTTGGAATTCTTTTCGATGACTTCGCCGTTGCGGTCCACAATGGATTCAATCATGTACGGTTCAATACGGTTACCGCCGTTCGGGAACACCGTATAGGCCGACGTCATTTCCATAAGCGTTGCACCCACGGAACCCAGAGCCAAGCTGGGCACGGCCATGAGCGGAGCACGCACAATGCCGAACTTGCGGGCGTAGTTCACCACGTTGTTGAGGCCGTACTTCATACCAGTCAAAATAGCCGGCAAGTTCTTGGACTTGTAAAGGGCGCGGCGGAGCGTCATCATGCCTTCGAAGTCATGTTCGAAGTTCGCCGGGCGCCAAACCTTGTTCTTGTCCTTGTCATCCGGATCGGGAATGCTCACCGGCTGGTCGTTCACCGAGTCGCAGGGGCTTGCGCCGTTGTCCATGGCCGTCGAATACACAATGGGCTTAAACGACGAGCCGGGCTGACGCAAAGACTGCACCGCACGGTTCCAACGGGACTGGTTAAAGTCGGAGCCACCCACCATAGCACGGATTGCTCCCGATTCGTTTTCAATCAAGATAGCTGCAATTTCAGGATGGTGGTAAAGGATAGAGTCCGGGAAGCGGCGCTTGTCAGCCGGACGCTTCAGGTCGTCGGCCAGGTATTCCTTTTTAAAGAGAGTATAGACGCTATCGAAGTGAGCGACGACGCTATCCTCAGGCATATTGTATTTCTTGGTGAGGAAAAGGCGACGGGTTGCGCGGTACTTGACGCGGCGACGTACCTTTTCAACCTGCACGCGAGCGACGCTATCGGCGTAAGCCTGAATGTCAGGATCAATCGTGGAGTTGATCGAGACACCATCGGCATACAGCGAATTTTCGCCGTACTTCTTTTCCATGTACTTACGGATTTCTTCGTAGAAATAAAGACCGGATTCGTTAGAGACTTCCTTCTTCGCAAGTTCAATAGGAGTCTTGATATATTCGTGATAATCGTCGTCGTTAATGTAGCCGGCATCGCGCATGGCGTAAAGCACGGTATTGCGGCGTTCGAGAGAAGCTTCAGGGTGACGGTCGGGGCGGTAAGCTTCAGGGCGCTGCAACATACCGGCCAGCACAGCCAATTCCGGAATCGTAAGGCTATCGAGCGGACGGCCGAAGTAGAACTTGCCTGCCGCCTGGAAACCATAGTTACCGCCAGCCAGGTAGACTTCGTTCATGTAGAATTCAAGAATTTCTTCTTTAGTATAAGTCTGCTCGATGCGGATAGCCGTCATCATTTCCTTGATCTTACGGGAAATGGTACGTTCAGGAGTCAAGAACAAAAGCTTGGTCAGCTGCTGAGTCAAGGTAGATGCACCACGCAGCTTTTTGCCGGACAAGGCGCTTTCCATAACGGCAGACGGAATCGCCCACACGTTCATGCCCCAGTGGCTATAGAAGGCTCGGTCTTCAGTGGCCATCACAGCATGGATTGCATTCTCGGGAATGGAATCGAAGCTCGTCCATTCGCGACGTTCCACAAAATATTCGTGGGCAATCTTTCCGTTCATGTCGTAGATGTTGGTAACCAGCTTCGGGTTGATCTGTTCCAACTGCGAAAGGGACGGAAGCTCCGGCGAGAAGTGGTTGTACACTGCAACGACAGCAATAAAAGCAGCCACCACAGGAACAGCAAAGATAATGAGCCACATAATGATCTTGCGATCAGTAAACCAGCTCTTTAAGACCTCGAGAACAGCCTGCAATATGGATTTGACTTTATTCATAGTATAATAATGTTATTTTTCGGGGAAAGATAGAAAATTTTCATTTTTTTATTCAACGACCCTTGACAAAAGCACGTATTAAGCTATATTTGGGCCATCAATCAAGCGGATGTAGCCCAACTGGATAGAGCGTTTGGCTACGAACCAAAAGGCTCCAGGTTCGAGTCCTGGCACCCGCAGAAAGGAAGACGTTTCACGGTAAGTGAGACGTCTTTCTTGTATCTATACAATCTTCCGTTTCTACATTCCATAAAAACCGTTAAGATATTTTTTCAAAGTCTGCAAACACGTGTTTGCACGCCCCCGCACCATCTAATTCTAAAATTGGCACCCAGAGAGTGATTGGTTATCCACGTTTTTTCGAGGTTGTTTGTGGAATACAAAGATCACATTCTCAGCGAAGCCATCCGGCTCGTATTTCTGGAAAGTCGCCGACAACAGGGGCTCACCCAAATCGGGCTTTCCATCCGGTCAAACATCACGCGGCAATTCATATCGCAAGTCGAAGTCGGTAAAAGACTTCCCTCTATCAACACCATTTGTGCGCTGGCGAACGCCTACAATAAAACCCTTTCCCAGCTGTTTCACGAAGTGGACCGATTCTACCCCTTGATCGAGAACCAAAAGATACCCTTTAAAGTTCCGCCCAGTATCGCCGCAGAAACAAGGCTAAAATTAACAGAATACATCAATAACGCCCAAAAACAACAGGATTCCGCATCCACAAAGCCCCCACCATCGAGAAATTGTCCGGGGCAATAACAGCTATTTTGCCCCTTAACAAAAATGTATTTTTTTGCTATCTTTTGCCCCCGATGGAATGGCCGAAAAACATAAAAACGCTCACCGAAGACGAGCTTAAGGCATGGCTCCGGGACGTAGACGAAAAGCCGTTCCGGGCAAGCCAAATTCAAAAATGGCTCTTTTGTCAGCAGGTCAAGACCTATGACGAAATGGGCAACATTTCGCCCGCTCTCCGTCAAAAATTGGCAGACCAGTTTACCCTCCGTGCACTGACAGAAGAGCAGCGCATGGTGTCGGTAGACGGAACTGTCAAATGGCTTTTCAAGACCCATGACGACCACCATATCGAAACGGTGATGATTCCCGCAAACGGCCGCTATTCCGTATGCGTTTCGACCCAGGTAGGCTGCGCCATGAACTGCGCCTTCTGCCGTACCGCCAAAATGGGCTTTACCAGGAACCTGGAAGCCGGCGAAATCCTGGAAGAAATCATCAACGTAAACTGGTACCTGAAAGAAGCCGGCCTTTTGAACGAAGAAGGCAAAACGGCCCAGGTCACCAACATCATCTTCATGGGCATGGGCGAACCCCTGAACAACCTGGAAAACGTGCACCGCGTCTGCTGCACACTGCATAACCAGAGTCTGTTCAACATGGGCGCAAAGCGCATGACCGTAAGCACCAGCGGCGTGGTTCCCAAAATCAAGGAACTGGTAGACCGAAATACCCCCTGTTGCCTAGCGGTAAGCCTGAACAGCACCAACAACGAATACCGTTCGTCCGTGATGCCGGTAAACAAAACCTGGCCCATCGAAAAACTTTTGGAAGCGGTTGACGAATACATCCGCAGAACCGACAATTACGTAACCTTTGAATTCGTCCTGATTCAGGACATCACCTGCACTCCCAAGGCGGCCAAGGAACTCATTCGAATTTGCGCCCCCCGCCGCGTGAAGGTAAACGCCATTGTATTGAACGATGGTGACGATCCCACGCTACACGCCCCCACCCCAGAGCAGGTAGAAGACTTTTTGGCGATGGTTAGAGCAGCCGAAATACAAATCACGATCCGCAACCCGCGTGGCCGCGACATTCTCGCCGCATGCGGGCAACTTGCGTACAAAAAGGAAGGTAAAGTATGTTAACGCAGAACCTCCCGGATTTCTGGGACAACCTCTATGCCGAAGGCAAGGATTACTGGAATCTCAAGAAGGTGACGCCCGCTTTGACGGAATTTTTCAAGCACCCCTCTTGTCCCGCTACGGGTTCCGTATTGGTTCCCGGTGCAGGTTTTGGCTACGATGCCGAAGCCTGGGCACTCCGCGGCCACGATGTGCTGGCAGTTGATTTCGCCCCTTCTGCAGTCGATGAACTTGATCACTTAAGCCGTAAGCACAAGAACCTGCGTTCTTTGGACCTTGACCTGTTCTCGCTTTCTCCTAAGGATGACAAGCGTGGCGGCCAGCTTTTCGATATCGTTTACGACTACTGCGCCTTCACGGCAATCCATCCGGGTCGCCGCGACGAATTCTTCGAAGTCTGCTACAAGATGATGAAGGATGACGGAGTTTTGATTCTGTTCCTTTACCCGCTCATGAACGGCAAGACCCTGCAGGGTCCGCCGCATGCCACCAGCGAAGGCGAACTCATGGCTCGTCTCGGCGGCGTGTTCGATGTGGTAGAACGCATCAAGCCGGTGAACAGCATCGCCGGTCGCGAAGGCAAGGAAGAAATCTGGCTCCTCAAGAAGTGCCTGTAAGCTAGACGAGAGAACGCTCGCTTTGCGAGCTACAGACTTGAGACGAGAGAATAAAAAACTCTCGTCTTTTTTGTCATCAAGCCCAACTTGACAGCGTATATCCTCATTCAATTTTTTCTATTTTTTTCATCAAATTTTAACGGCGGCCAAGCCGCTCCAACGAAGACACAAGGATTAAGTTATGGCAAAAGATTTATGCCCCTGCGGTTCCGGTAAGGAATACTGCGAATGTTGTGAACCGATTATCAAGCAGAAGGCCCTCGCGGCAAGCCCCGAAGCCCTGATGCGTTCCCGCTACACCGCTTACGTGAAGCAGGAAATCGGCTGGCTCAAGGAATCCCTCGAAGCCACCCAGCGCAGCGACTTCGACGAAGCCAGCGTGACTGCATGGAGCAAGGAATCCGAATGGCTCGGCATCGAAATCAAGCAGACCAAGACCGAAGAAGAAAAGAATATCGGTTGGGTCGAATTCGTTGCACGCTTCAAGCAGGGCAACATCACCCGTAACCACCACGAACTCGGCGAGTTCCACAAGGTGGGCGGCGCATGGTTCTTCTACGACGGTCGTGCCGTGAAGCAGGAAACCGTCCGTCACGAAGGTCCGGTCGTTGGCCGTAACGATCCGTGCCCGTGCGGTTCCGGCAAGAAGTACAAGAAGTGCTGCGGCGCTAACAAGTAAGGAAAGACAATGTTCAAAGTTTTCGTAGATGGTGAAGCAGGAACCACTGGCCTGCAGATTTATGAGAGACTCGCAAAGCGTAACGACATCGAAGTGTTGCGCATTTCTCCTGAACTCCGCAAAGACATTAACGAACGCAAGCGACTCATCAACGAATCCGACGTGACGTTCCTGTGCCTGCCCGATGCTGCAGCTATCGAAAGCGCTGCCCTCTGCGAAAATCCGAACACCCGCGTGATCGACGCTTCGACCGCCCACCGCGTTAACCCCGACTGGACCTACGGGATGCCGGAACTTTCGGCTGCCCAGCGAGAAGCCATTGCCAAGAGCAAGCGCATCGCTAACCCCGGTTGCCATGCTTCGGGCTTTATTCTCGGCGTACACCCGCTGGTTGCCGCAGGCATTTTGCCGAAGAGCGCTAACCTTGCCGCCTACAGCATTACCGGTTACTCCGGCGGCGGCAAGAAGCTGATTGCCGAATACGAAGAAGCCGCAGCCATGGAACACAAGGCCGGTGAATCGAAGGCAATCATGGCGCCCGCCCCGTACGCGCTTGCGCTCGCACACAAGCACCTCCCAGAAATGAAGAAGTACTGCGAACTCGAAAATACGCCGTTCTTCAACCCGGTGCTTGGCCCTTATTACAAGGGCATGGCGGTCACTGTCGCCATCTTTGCAAATGAACTCACCAAGAAGGTCGGCCCCGAAGGCCTCACCGAAATTTTGGCGAAGCATTACGAAGGTTCTCGCTTTGTGAAGGTGATGCCCTTTGAGCCAGCCCCCGTGCTGTTCAACGGCCGCCTTGACGCCACCGTCTGCAACGATACGAACAATGCCCGCATCCAGGTGTTCGGCAACGATACCGTGATGCAGGTGACGACTATTATCGACAACCTCGGCAAGGGCGCAAGTGGTGCAGCCATTCAGAACATGAATATCGCGCTCGGCCTCGACGAAGGAATTAGCCTTTAATGTTCCTAGACGAAAAATCAATTGAAGTTCGCTCCGGTAAGGGCGGCGATGGCATTTGCAGTTTCCACCGCGAAAAGTTCGTACCCCTCGGAGGCCCCGATGGCGGTGACGGCGGTCGCGGCGGTCATGTGATTCTGCAGGTGAACGAACAGTTCTCCACTTTGCTCGACATGGGCAACGCCCGCGTCTATAAAGCCGAAAGTGGACAAGCCGGTGGTGCCAAGCGTTGCACCGGTCGCAGCGCCGAAGACTTGATTGTAAGCGTTCCGCGCGGCACAATCGTAAAGGACGCCGAAGGTCGCATTCTCGCAGACCTTACCGAACCAGGCCAAAAGTGGATTGCAGCTCGCGGCGGCAAGGGCGGCATGGGCAACCAGCATTTTGCAACGCCTGCCAACCAGGCTCCGCGCAAGTGTACCCCCGGCGAAAAGGGCGAAAAGCGCGAACTCTTCTTGGAACTGAAGCTTATGGCAGACGTGGGCCTCGTCGGATTCCCGAACGCAGGCAAGTCCAGCCTCGTGAACAAGATTTCCAGTGGCCGTCCCAAAGTCGGTGACTATCCGTTTACCACACTCGAACCGGTGCTCGGTATCGTGCAGATGAACGGTCACAGCTTCGTGGTCGCAGACATTCCGGGTCTCTTGGAAGGCGCCAGCGAAGGCAAGGGTCTCGGCCACCAGTTCTTGAAGCATATCGAACGTACGCATACGCTGTTGTTCGTCATCGACGGCTTTGCTGAAAACGCCTACGAGCAGTTCACCGTTCTTAAGGAAGAACTCAAGGCGTTCCACCCGAAGCTCGCGAAGAAGCCCTACGTAATCGCCCTCAACAAGAGCGACCTCGGCATCGACGAAGCGATCAAGCAGTTCAAGGCCCACAAGGAAGCCGTTATCGTGACCTCCGCCGTAACAGGCGACGGTTGCAAGGAACTCACCTTGGCTCTGGACGAAGCCGTGCCCCACGTGCAAAAGAAGAAGGTCGGCTGGGAAAGCAAGAAACTCAGCAGCGCCACCACCGGTATCGACGGCACCGGCAAGAAAATCGCAAAGAGCAAGGCCAGCTCGGCAGCGAAAAGCTCCGCTAAAACAGGCTCCAAGGCCGCCGGAGCAAAAACAGCCCGCAGCAAGAAGAAGGCTTAACGAATGGCGAAAAAAGAACAGAGTACGCCGGTCATCGTAAACCGCAAGGCAAATCACCTCTACTTCATCGACGAAACGTTCGAAGTAGGTATCATGCTGATCGGTTCGGAAGTGAAATCTATCCGCGATGGCAAGTGCACTTTGGGCGAAGCGTGGATTGACATCGACGAGTCCAAGAATGAAATCTGGCTCGTAGGTGCCCACATCGACGAATACCTTTTCGCTAACCGTTTCAACCATTTTCCGGCAAGGCGCCGCAAGCTCTTGGCCCACGTGCACGAAATCGCCAAGATGCGCAAGGCCAAGGAGCAGAAGGGCTGCACGCTCATTCCCCTGAAGCTCTACTTCAAGAATCGCCGCGCCAAGCTCGAAATGGGAATCTGCCGCGGTAAGGATCAGCGCGACAAGCGTCAGGACATCATCAACCGTGACGCAAAACTCGAAATGGCCCGTGCGGCAAAGGCGCACAAATAATGCGAAACCTTGTTTGGCACATCTTCCTTTGCGTCGCTCTCGCAGCTTCTGCCTGGGCAAGCAACAAGGTTGACGCCGAACAAGTCGCCAAGGAACACAAGGCCAGCTTCCACTGGTTCCCCGTCCAAAAGACATTCCTGCTCGCAGGTGAAAGCGACACCCTCAAATTCGCCATCGGGCTCCCCTACGTAAATAGCCACGGCAATTCCGTCGAACTTAAGCACGCCCCCGAAATTGCGGACGGACACATTCTGCTGGATTCTGCAGATGTTGTAAGCCTATACAAGACCGACAAAACGGCAGCGGTCTCCCCCGCAAGTAGCAGCTCAGCGGCGAAGGTTTCTTCGTCTTCAGCAAAAGCCGCCGCAGTCCCTGCTGCAACTCCCACCGCCAAGCCGAAGAACGAAACCGCCGGTACCCGCGAAGTCAAGACGATCGTCATCGACCCCGGCCACGGCGGCAAGGACACCGGTGCCCAGGGCAAGAATTCCAACGAAAAGGACATCGTGCTCGCCGTCGGCAAGCTCCTGAAGAAGGAACTCGAAAAGGAAGGTTTCAACGTCAAGATGACCCGCGACAAGGACGTGTTCATCGAACTTGGCGAACGTGCGAACCTCGCCAACCAATGGGACGGCGACCTGTTCATCAGCCTGCACTGCAACGCGATTGACGCAACCCCCGAACGCAAAAAGCAAATCAAGGGCTACCACGTGTACGTGCTCCGCGCCCCTGAAAGCGAAGAAGACAAGGCCATTGCCCGTCGCGAAAACAAGGTGGCCACGCTCTACGGCGAAAAGAACGCCAAAGAAGAACTCTCCCCCATCGAATGGTTCAAGCTCGAAGCGCGCCTCGAAAAATACAAGCAGAACAGCTACATGTTTACCGAAGAAATGCTCAAGGCTTTTGACGGCGGAAAAATCAAGCGTCAGGGCGGAGGAGTCGGCGGCGCAGGTTTCATGGTGCTCGTAGGTGCGCTCATGCCCGCAGTCCTCTTTGAAATCGGCTTCATCAGCAACCCCGAAGAAGAAGCCTACATGACGACGACCAAGGCGCAAGAAGACATCGCCGCACGCGTTGCGAAGGCTGTCAGCACCTACAAGGCAGCCGTTCACAACTACCGCGAAACTTTAGGCAGATAGATACTTATTATCGTTTAGTTTATCTGATTGAATTCCGTATCAATTATATTAAAGCACTCTTTAAGGATCTTTTCGTACATTTCCCGGTAGCGTTTCGTTACCACCGAAGTTCCGTCACTACAGGTTTTAGTCCTGGCGATATAACCATCGAACCAATTTTTCGATTCATAACTTAAGCTTGTATACAAGACATCATGATCACGCCCATCCATATAATAGGGTGACAAATTCCCCTTCAACTTTTTATTTTCACGATCCAACAGTCCCTCATAGAACTGTCTTTGAGCTTCAGTCAAGCCCAAACTAGGTTCTTCCAACGCCCAGATTATTTTTTCATAAATATCTTCTTGTACCTCTGCAAGGACGTCTGCAAACAAGGCAAAGCCTTCTTGCGGGCAATTTTGTACCAAATCTTCAGGCTGAGAACTGGAACTTTCAGCAACGGAACTTGAACTTATGCCGTGCGCCTCGTTGTATTCTTCGATACTGGTATAAATCTTATTTCCATCCAACTTGAAATCCTTATAGGTACTATCGTTGGAACATTTCATTGCAACCTTTTCATAGTAGGCTGTTGCGCAAGGGTCATATATAACACCATAAACAACCACAGGTTCTTGTACAGCCCCGCATCTTTGGAGCTTATCTTCCCACTCGGATAAGAGCTTTTCGGACAAGGACGTATCACTTGCCAAGTACCTCTTATAATCATCGCAAGAAAGACCTTTCGTACTGGAACATGCCGCGACTCTATACTTTTGTTCTTCACACGTCACAGAAGAATCTTTCGCAAGGACATAGCCCTCGACACTAGACGAGCTAACCTCTGAAGCTTCTGAAGAAGAGCTTGCGATTTCAGCGGAACTCATTTCAACAGCTTCCGACGAAGAACTTTCTTCAACGGCTTCTTCACTGGAGCTGGACAAAGCAGATTTTTCGGCCGATTCAGAAGAACTGGGAGTTTCGTCCGCAGCAGAACTCAACTTTCCTTCGCCCGCTGAACCAGTCGAAGAATCAGGATCCGCAATTTCGGGATCCGTAACTGAAACCTGAGTGCTGGAATCATCGCTACAGCTTGTCCAAAAAAAACTTGCAATAGACAGGCAACCTAGACGAATAACTCTTCGTAAAAACATAAATCCTCCTTTTTCACCAAATATATAGATAATTTATGCGATACTCACTCCAGAAAAATATTTTTCCAATCAATTTATTGACAAATTATCCAGAACACAAAAAAGCCCCGGCTTTTCGCCGAGGCAATTTCTAGATCCTTCTCCCCATTCGAGGATCATGCCCACTAAGGCAACAAGTTGCCAAGTGGTCAAAGAGACTCCGCCCTTACGGGCTTCGCTCAGGATGACACTTAAGATTATACACCTTTCTTGAAGCGCTTGCTCCACCACAGAACGATCGGAGAGCAGATGCACACAGAAGAGTAGGTACCGATAAGGATACCGAAGCACTGGACCAAGCCGAAGTCGCGGATCGAAGAACCGCCCATCACAGCGAGGATCACGCACACGAACAAGGTCGTGAGAGAGGTCACCATGGTACGGCTGAAGCACTGGTTCATAGACTTGTTGATGGTTTCGGCGAAGTTGCTGGAACCATACACGGCAGTGTTTTCACGAATACGGTCGAAGTTCACGATAGTGTCGTTCACAGAGTAACCGATCATGGTGAGGAGCGAGGCAATCAAGGCGCCATCGAAGGAAAGACCGAAGGCAGAGATGAAGCCGAGCGTAATCACGGTATCGTGCACCAGGCCGAGCACGGCAGCGACACCGAAGCCGAGACCAAACTTACCGAAGCGGAACCACACGTAAATCAGAATGCCGAGCCATGCGAGAATCACAGAAAGGATTGCGTTGAAGCGGAGTTCCTTACCGATGGTCGGACCCACATTGTCCTTAGCAACGATTTCGCACTTCTGACCGGCCTTTTCGAAGGCCTGAGCCATCTTGACTTCGAACTGAGCGTCGTCAGAGGCGCGCATGCTAATCTGGTAAGAGTTAGCAGAAGTACCACCGAGCGTACGGACCTTCGTGCCAGAGATGCCGGCAGCAGACAGAGCCTTGCTCAAATCCTTTTCGTGCTTTTCACTATCCTGGTACTGCACGGTATAAACCTGACCACCAGTGAAATCGATGCTGAAGTCAAAGCCCTTGATAGCAACGAAGGCGATAGAAGCAACAATCAGGATCATGGAAATGAGGCCGAAACGACGACGGTTCGGGATGATCTGGAGGTTGGCTTCGTTGATAGCCTTGAAGCCGCCACCGATAGAAAGGGTCGTAGCATCGCGCTTGGCAAGTTTCCAATCCAAGATGGAGCGGGTCACCGTGATAGCGCAGAACAAGGAAGTCAAAATACCGATCGTAAGCGTAAGACCGAAACCCTTCACAGAACCGGTACCAATCTTATAAAGGATAAGGCCGGTAAGCACGGTGGTCAAGTTGGAGTCCAAGATGGCACCGAAGGCGCGTTCGTAACCCTTGGCCACAGCGGCGCGGGCGGTCAGGCCGTTCTTGAGTTCTTCACGGATACGTTCGTAAATAATCACGTTGGCGTCGAGAGACATACCGACCACGAGGATAAAGCCTGCGATACCCGGCAAAGTCAACGTAGCGTTAAACACAGACATCACGGCGGCGGTCACCAAGGTGTTGATCACCATACCGAAGCTTGCAATCAAACCACCGAGGCGGTAGTAAGCAACCATGAACACCAAGCAGAGGATAAGGCCGATAGCACCGGAACCGAAGCCCTGCACAATGTTTTCTTCACCGAGGGTTGCACCCACGCTACGGCTTTCAATAATCTTCATCGGGGCCTTCAGGGCACCGGCGCGGAGCACGACAGAAAGACGGTTAGCTTCAGCCATGTCGTCGAGACCCGTAATCTGGGCTTCGCCGTTCGGGATACGGTCGCGGATCACCGGAGCAGAAATCACCTGGTTGTCGAGCACGATAGCCATCTGCTTGCCAATGTTAGCGGCAGTCACAGCAGAGAACTTTTTCGGACCAATGCCACCGAACTTGAGGCTCACAGCCACTTCACCGGCACTCACACCGTCAGACACGCGGTAGGGGCGGGCATCGACCACATCGTCACCGGCCATTTCAGCGCGGCGCTTGAGGAGGTAAAGGCGCTTGGCCTTGATCTTGGAATCACGCTGCACCGGTTCGAGACCGCTGCCGAAAGCGAAAGCGACATCGCGCGGAATCAGCTTCTGCACACCTTCGGTAGCAAGGAGCTTCTTGACCTTTTCGACATTTTCTTCGGCGATAAAGCCACCGTTACCAAAACTCAGGTAGTAAGCAGAAAGAGCAACGCCGACCTCAGATGCCGGTTGAGCCTCGACTGCAGCAGAATCCTTGGCGGAATCGGTAGCAGCGACTTCAGCGGCAGGAGCCTTACCGAGGAGTTCGTCATCAGAAAGGGCCTTAGTCGTGTCCTTGGCGGAATCAGCCTTGGCAACCGTAGAGTCCTTGGCCGTAGAATCCGTAGCAGCAGAGTCAGCCACAATGTCGGTGGTCTGGCGGGTCAGGTACTGGTCGATGAGGCCAACAACCTGGGTAAACTTTTCAGCTTCGGCAAGAATCTTGAATTCGAGCTTAGCGGTGGATCCCACGAGAGCCTTTGCAGTGGAGTCATCCACGCCTGCCAGTTCAACCACGATTCGGTCGTCGCCGGACGGAGAAATCTGAGGTTCAGAAAGACCGTACTGGTCAACGCGGTTACGGATGATTTCAAGGGACTGTTCCTGAACGTCCTTAATATCTTCACCCTTGATGCCGGACTTGTCGATTTCGAGCGTGATAGCCGTACCACCAGCAAGGTCAAGGCCGAAATTGATGGATTTTGCACCCAGCTTCGGATTTTCCTTGAGGAAGGTCTGCTTTTCAGCACCCTTCTTGGTGTGGACCTGGATAGAAGGCCATACAGTGTAGGCCGACAAAACAATGACGAGGAGAATAATGAGTTCTCGCATGCCGAATTTTTTCTTGTTCATTTGTAATCCCTTAATAAGGCATTATTCAGTAAGTTTTGCGCCCAAAGATAGCAAAATGATATTACTTATTAGTTACCGGTTCTTTGAAAACCAGTTTAAATAGAGTCGAACAAACCGAAATGCCCTTTATTTCTTAAAGCGTTTCACGTCCGTACGCACCCCATCGCTCACCACTGCATGGTATAGCCCAGGAGACAGCGCCTTTATATTTATAGTGGCACTATGTAAAGCCTGCTGACGCAGAATTTCGCGCCCTTGCAAGTCAAGAATACGGATGGGAGCCCCCTTCTTGAACTCGCTACCCATTTCTACAAACAAATTATCATTCATTTGATGAATAGAGGTTCCATAGACGTTCGTAATCTGTCCAAGCGCCGTAGTAGACGTATCCTTCGTCGGAATTTCATCATCTTTGCCAAGCAGACGCCACACCTGGTTCCATTCCCAATCATTGGCCCAGCTCTGCACCACGCGTTCGCCATCCGAAGTTGCACGTACGTACATGTTGCTGTGCTGCATCTTCATGCGCACCACGGAGCCTTCGTAGCCGGACTGTTTTTCCATCACCACCTTCTGGTGGGCACCGCCATTCCACTTGTACAGGCCCATCGTAATGCCGGCATCCTTCGATTCATTCGGCGTATCGAGAGAGAGATCGCCGAAGTTGATGCGGTACGTGGTCGAAGATAGCGGTGTAATCGTCACAATCGCATTGTCGCCCTTACAGTCGCCAAGAACCAGCTTGTCGTCGGAAGTCCGCACCATACACGTGCCAAAATTCATCGAAAAAATGCGAACCGTATCGGGCTTTGCGGGCTTCGCCTGCCACACACGCACCCAGTCACTTTCAAAATAAGCAGGCTTATCGGCAGTGATGTCAATGTCATCGCCGGCCCAGCCGCCAATGGCCAGGTTCACAATAATATACTGCGCCGAAAGCTGCTTGATTTCGGTCGGGCGATTGTAGCTTGCAAACTTCTTGTCATCAAAGTAGAAGCTGAGAGTCGATTCATCCCATTCCACGCCGTAGTTGTGGAAACCTGCGGAACGATCCACGTCATCATCCTTGTGGCCACCGAAAGAGGCTTCGTGGTCCCAAGCCGAACCATGACTGTTATACCAGCTAGGGTCGGTGTAATGCAAGTAGTAATGATGCTGCTTGCGCGAAGCGGGAATTTCGAGGATATCGATTTCCGGGGGCCAACCGTCTTGCAACGTCCAGAACGCAGGCCAAGTTCCCTTTTGCGACGGAGCCTTGAAGCGGCCTTCGATGTAGCCGTACTTGACCTCGAATTTACCTTTAGTATCAATGGCGCCCGAAGTGTAGTCAACAGGAATTTCTTTGTTGTTGAACTTCGCCTTTTTCCCGTTGGCATTCGGGTGGACTTTCTTTTCGCCTTTAAGCTTGAGTGTGCCGTCAGAGACAATCACGTTTTCTTCGGCACAGTAGGCTCGGTGATTATGCGTCGGTCCCCAGTTGTATGTGGGATTCCACTTTTTCTTGTCGAGGCTTGTGCCGTCGAAGTTATCTTCGAACACCTTTTCCCAGCCGCTAAAATTCGCCGGTGGGTCGGCGAACGCGAACGACACCGACAAAGCCACTATACTCGAGATTATAAAACTTTTTTTCATATCCAACTCCAAACCTCACCCACAACACCAAAAAGCCGTAGGCATTATAAATATACCTACGGCTTCGCTTTTTTCAAAGTCAAAAGTTATTAACAAGCTGTCAAAAGACTCTATCTAGTTCTGCGAGGCAGCTCAGAAGCGTGCTTTTCGAGCCACACGGCATCTTCGAGTGCACGTTCGGCTTCGGTAGCCCAGTCAGAATCGGGGAACTGCTGTACCACTTCGCGGTAACGCACCACGGCACTATGGAAGTCGCGGAGTTCGCGGTAGATATTGCCCACCTGAAGCATGGTAAAGTAGCGTTCTTCAGGATCCTGCTCCGTTTCAAGCAAAGCCTTGTACATCTGGAGAGCCGATTCGTAACTACCGGCACCAAAGAGCAAGTTCGCATTGGCAAGAGTCGGCGCGCCAGACGGAGCATCGGCAATGTCCTTTACAGGAGCCACCGTTTCTTCTGCAGGAGCGGCATTTGCTACAACCGGAGCTGCCTCGGGAGCCTTGGTTTCAACCTTCGCTTCGGCAGTCTTCGTTTCAGTCTTCACGGCTTCCGGAGCGGCGTTACCACTCTTGGCGGCCTTGATTTCAGCGATACGGGCTTCGGCAGCGGCACGATACTTGGCGTTGGGAGCAGCCTTCTTCATGTAGGCGGCCAAGAACTTGAGTTCCTGTTCAGGCTTGTTGTTTTTCTGAGCAATCTTTGCCAAGAAGAAGTTGGCATCGTTGCCTTCTTCCTTGTACTCAAGACCTTTCTTCAAGTTGAATTCAGCCTTGTCCATTTCACCAAGTTCATAACGAGTCAGGCCCGCGTAGAAATAGGCACCGGCATGGCCAGGTTGTTTACGCAAAACTTCACGCCACATGGGAGCGGCTTCTTTATACTTGCCTTCGGCAAAGAGGGCCTTGCCTTTTTCAAAGGGATCCGTCGGAAGGGCGGTTTCTGCCTTTGCAGGTTCAGCAGCAGGAGCGGGATCCTTGACAGGTTCAACCTTTGCAGCTTCCACAGGCTTCGGCTCCGGAGCAGGTGCCGGTTTAGCCACTTCGTCTGTCTTCGGTTCCGGCTTCGGAGCGGGTGCAGCCGCAGGGGCCGGCTCTGGAGCGGGAGCTTCTGCAACGGTCGTCGCCTCAATCGAGGTTTCTACCACCGGATTGTTCTTCGGATCCTTTGCACGTTCGGCATCGGCCTTGGCCTTTTGGCCAAGAGCTTCGTAAACCTTGGCGGCGCCCTCGTAGGCGGCACTCATGGTAGGTTCAAACTTGTAGGCAAGGCGGAAATTGGCGAGAGCTCCGCTATAATCCTTCATCTTCATGCGAACTTGGGCTGCGGCCAAGTATGCCTCGGCATTTCTAGGATTTTCGGCCAAGACAGCGCGGTATTCGCCGAGGGCCATTTCAAAATCACCTTTTGCCTCAAAACGGGCACCCTGTTCCATTCGGGGGTCGGCACTGAAGGAGAGACCCACCAAACATGCTAACGCAATCGCAGAAATTCGGATATTCATGCGTTCAATTTAGCAAATTTTACAGCAAAAGCATTCCCTTTGGTCCAAAGAAATACTACATTCATGGTATGAGTAAAATCATTGCACGAATTATCGTCGGACTTTCTATCGCCGTAGCGTTGAAACTAATCAGCATCCTGCTCTTGCCCGCATCGCTTACCGAAAGCTCGGGTTTCGACACGTTCCTAAGCGTTTGTTGCATAGCGTGCATCATTGTCCCATGCGTCATCTACTTTGTAAAAACGCCCCCCGGAACAAACAACAAGGGCGAACGCGTCGGCTAACAACATGGTATAGCAAAAAGGACTGTTTCACAACAGTCCTTTTAAATTTCACTTCAACGTTTACTCCGTGAATTACTGTTTGCGGTTGCGAACGGCGGCAAAGACACCGAGAGCAATCAACAATACAGCGGCAACCAAGCTGACCCAAATGGTCTTGTGGAACGGGGCGCTACGGTATTCCATGCGGACTTCGGAATTGCCAGCAGGAATTTCTACAGCACGCAGAGTACCGAATGCCTTGTAAACCTTGGCTTCGTTACCATTCACATAAGCCTTCCAGTACGGGTGATAGTTACCCGCCACCACCATAAATCCGGCACGGTCAGCCTTCACGCTGAACACCTGGGTATCCATCTTGGGACTGGCAATCAACTTTGCAGAACCCTGGATCGGTCCCTTGCCGCCTTGCGACGGTTTTTCAGACAAAATAACTTTTTCGCGATAGGCAAATCCATTTTTGAGGGATTCAATAGCCTTGTCATCATCCATCACCACGGCTTCGCCATAAAGGTATGCTTCGCCCATCGCCGTCGGAATCGGCATGTAAGTTGTCCCCTGACGGCTATCAAAGATGATGGCTCCCACATTCATCAAGTCGAGGAACGGATGGGCAGCTTCGGGATCGTTAATGTTCAGCAAGAAGTTTGCATCCTGCTGACCACCACGGAAAGCACGGTAACTAGCGAGTTCGTTGTCGTGAATTCCGTCAGCATTGCGTAAATTATACTGCGGGAAAGCGTTCCCGCTCAAGGCCTTGTTACGCGAAAGTGAAAGCACGCGCGGCGTATTCAGCGAATCAGCCTTATACGGAGCCTTGATAGCGGCAACCACCGGATTAGTCGGCTGCAAGTATTCGTTCGCCGGAACATTCTGGATGAACGCTCCATCGATAAAGAAAAGTTCAATACCAGCAGCAAGCGCAAGAACGCCCGCCTTATGTGCCACCGGAGCCTTCCACTTTGCCACAAAGAGCGTCACCGCGACAATCACCAGCACCAGCACAAAACTGGGGATAACCTTGCCAGCAGTCGCATTCATGACAATTTCGTTAAGGGGCTTAAAGTAAGGAGCCGTCACCGAATCTTCCAGGAGCTTCTGGCCACTCATGAGCATCACACCCAGGTAAGCAAAGCCGATAAAGATGCAAGCCTGCAATGCGCGCGGAGTTCCCGGGAGTCCCTTCTGGAAAGCCTCGGTCAAGTTCGCAACGGTAAGCTTTTTCTTCTGGTCATCGAGACTCATCACACCAAGGCAGAGGGCGGCATAAAGAATCATCACCACCAGGCCTACTGGGCCAATAAAGGTAGTCCAAGCAAAACGGGCAATCAAGGCAAGCACCAACAGAACACCGTACATGGCAGAACCATGCAGCAAAGCGCGGCGGTTACCCTCTGCTTCGGCAGCTTCTTCCGGAGTCTTTCCATCGGCGGTCAAAGCCTTGAGAACCGGGCCTGCCATCATCACCAGCAACAGCGGCAACCAGAACAGGGCCATACCCGGAGCACGGAAGTTCTTGACGCCGGGGAGCACATTGTACCACAACTTGAACAGCGGAGAATGGTCGCCCATGCCGTAGCTCAACGCAACGACAGCGCCCAGGCCCCAGAAAGCAGCATAACGACGCTTGCCCGGCAGGAACAGGCAAAGGAATCCGAGGAAGGTCAGCAAGGCGCCCGCATTGTTATGGTCGAGCTTGAATGCATTGTGGCCCCAATAGAACGGAGAGCCGCCCTGCAACTTGCGGTATTCATCCATAGAAAAACTCACGAAAGAGGAACCTTCGAGGTCGCCCGTCTTTTCGTTCTGTTCGTAAACGTCTACGCCCACAAAGCCCGGCAACAGAATCTGCGCCATTTCTTCTTGGTGCAAAGACCAGCTGACCGCGTGGCCGTAATTGGTGTGGCTATCGTCTCCGCGAACTGACTGCGTCGTCGTGTACATGTAAGGCGGCACAATCTGGAAGCAAGAAAGGGCAAGACCAAAACCGAGACCCACCGCAGCAAGGCCAAGACGCTTGCCGCGAGTTTTCAGGGCATCGCAATGGAAGGCAACTTCATAAAGGGTATAAAGGCCGGCACCCCACAGGAACAAGTAAGTGAGCTGCAGGTGGGAACCCAAAATCATCCAGGCCACCGAGAGCGCGAGCACAATCATGTAAGGAATGCTACCCGAACGCACCACCTTGCGAATGGCAAGCAAGGCAAGCGGAGCAATGGCAAAGACCATCATCTTGCCATCATGGCCACCGTAAAGGTAGGTGAAAAATTCCGGCGAAAAGGCGTACAAGAAACCGAGAAGGCCTGCCCACCAGCGGTTACCCGTCAGATTCCAGGCGAGAGCCATGGCACTCATGAAGGCCACCCACAGCGTCAAGATAAACTTGAAGCCCACGGCACGTGCCGGATCCATCAGGAACTGAACCCATACCAAAGGATGGTAGACATCGGCAAACAGGGCGTCAATGGTAGGCACACCGCCTAGGCGGGAATCGTCCCATTCCGTGACCACGGCACTTTCGGCACGCAGAATGCGGCTACCGATACCGTTCAGCTGGTCACTATTGAGCATGAGCTGATTCGGGTCGAAGGCGAAATCGCGGAACACGATCAGCAAGATTCCGAGGAAAATGGCGGAAAGCGCCACAAAGAAAGCAGGCTTCTTGTTTAAGAAATTCATGTGGTTAATTTAGTTAAAGTAGACGGCAGGAAGTAGGCAGCAGCCAGTACAAACAACAAAACCGGCTACTTCACGTAGCCGATTCATTCGCAAAACAAGTGTAAAACTACTCTTCCGACTTGTTTTCGAGCTTATCGTCAGCAGAAGAATACTTGATCAGGCAGTACACACCAAAAGCCGAGATTACACATGCAGCGGCAATGGCAACATATTTAATGATTTTACCCATAAGATACTCCTATAAAAAGCTCTGTCTATAAGATATACAATTTTTTCGCTAGACGCAACAGGAAAGTGAAAAAAAAACAGTAGAGATCCTTCGTTACACTCAGGATGACATGTCCGCTACTTCTTTTTTAAAATCATGCAGATGACAGGCAACTTCTTGTCCACTTCGTTTTCGCTAGGAATGATTTCGCTGGAAACCACATCGCAGTTGAATTCCTTGACAAAGAATTCCAACTGGCTGCGGTCAAAGCCAAGCCAAATGTGACCGTGCGTAGTGCGGAAAGATTCTTCCTTGTGCTGGGCCAAGTCCAGCAGGGCAAGGGTTCCACCCGGTTTCAGAATACGAACAGCTTCCTTGATGGCAAGGCGCGGATCCGTAGCATGGTGAAGCACCTGGCTCATCAGTACCAGATCGGCAAAGTTATCCGGGAGACCGGTCTTGACCATGTCCGCCACCTTGGGTGACACGTTCTGGATGTTCTTCTGCTTTAAAATCTTCTGGAGGCCCGAAACCACCTTGGGATCGCAATCGAGGGCCGTCACATGCTTGCAGCGGTTGCAGAGCATGAGCGTCAAGTCTCCCCCTTCGCCACAACCCACATCCACAGCGTTTTCAAAGGGATTCATGAGCTGACTGAACAGGCTAATTTGCGCCTTGAGGCTACCGCCTGCCTGATCCAGCTTATGGATTTGACCCTTGGTCTTGTCAGTGCGGTCTTCCAGCACCTGGGCGGCGCGGCACTTGAGAATATCCTTGTCCGGGAGTTCTTCGTAGGCTTCGCGAATCATGGTCAGCATGCGAGTGCTCAGGTACAGTTCTTCGCTCAGGCGGTAATAGGCCTTGATACCGTCACGACGATCCTTAAGCAAGTTGCATGCAGAAAGTTTTGCCAAATGTCGGCTGGCATTGCTCTGGTGAATATCAAGAATGTCCTTGATTTCGTTGACCGTAAATTCAGCCTGGTCCAGAAGCAACAATATCTTGAGGCGCATTTCGTCAGAAACGGCTCCAAAAAGGTCCATGCTGGGGACAATCGGTTCACGACCCAAATCACGCAAATTGGTAGAATTAGCCACAAAATCTCCGTACGTTTTCTAAAAGCAATATAATTTTTTTAGCTTAGGGGCTGTATGCGTTTTTTCAAAAGGTCACTAATTGTAGCCATCCTGTTCTTGGCGGGCTTTGCCCAAGCTTCCGAAGCGGAACGCCCCACCTACAAATTAAACCTTGAAAACGACTTCCCGGTCACCTTGGCCGCCGGCGGCATGTTCGGTATCGGGATGTTCCTCTATTCCCGCATGGATTCCCCCGACAATCCCAAAGACAAGGGCGACCTTTTGCCCTGGGACAAGCCCCTAGCCGGCCGTTACAACGAAAATGCAGACAAGGCAAGCGATATCGGTTCCATTTTCGCAGTCGCCCCGCTGGTAGTGGGCGGTATCGCCTGGCACGACGGCAGCTCTAGCAGAAAAGAATTCGGCACATTCACCTTGATGTTTTTCCAGGCCATCGGCATCGGGAACGGAATCAACCTTGCCATGCGTTCCCTTGAAATCTGGCCTCGGCCCTACATGTACGCCGAAGACGGCGCAGGTCGAGAAAAGGCCGAAAAAGCAAATGCCGAAGCCTACGGTTCCTTCTTTTCGGGACATGCCACCGCCGCATTTACCGTAGCCACCTTTACCGACCAATGGTTCAGGACCGCTTACCCGAATTCCCCCTACAAGGGAATTATGCGAGCAAGCGCCTATTCGCTTGCCACCCTGGAAAGCGTCCTTCGCATTGCGGCTGGTAAACATTACATTACAGATGTGGTAGTCGGAGCCCTGGTTGGTACGGGCGTAAGCATCGGAATCCTGGAAATGCACCGCGACCGTAACGAAAATTTTTCAGTATGGGCAGGGCCAGGTGTTGCCGGCATCACACTTCGTATATAACATAAAATTGTAAGATTCGATTTCAAAAACTCCTGTATATATTCAAAAGTGTAGGCAACATAAAAAGCCTCAGGGAGTGTGTGAAATGTTCGGAATCAACTTCAATCGACTGGTTACAGCAACTGCCGTTATAGCCATCTGCTGCGGCACAAGCTTTGCTGCCCCCGCCAAAATGGGCATGCACAAGATGACGAAGGTTTCCGCCAAGAAGACGAACCTGGTTCACAAGGGCAAGGCCGCCAAGATTGAACAGCCTGAACAGAACCTGAGCGAAGAAGAACTTTTCGCAATGGCCCTCGAAAGCAAGCACATCTCTAAAGACGGCAGCACGCTTACCGACACACGCGACGGCAAGATTTACAAAGTTGAAATCAGGGGCGATAAGGCATGGATGAAGAACAATCTTTCCTTTAGCCTTTCTACCCCCAAACAGTGCCTGCTCGAAGACGAAGGCAACTGCAAGAAATTCGGACGTTTTTATAGCCACAACGAAGCCTCCAAGGCATGCCCCTCCGGCTGGCACCTCCCCAACGACGGCGAATGGCGTGACTACCAGAAAGACCAATCCAAACTTGACTGGAACAACCTGGGCAAGGGCGGTTGCAAGGACTGGGACGGCTACTGCGAAGGCGACAATACCGGTCACTACTGGTCCGCTTCCAAGGTGAAAAAGAACACCGCCCGTTCCTGGGAATTCCGCAGCGCTGGCCGCAGCATCAACCGCACCGACGAAAGCCTTTCCAAAGGACTCTACGTGCGTTGCGTCGCTGACCTTCGATAACGTTTACCCGTAAAAAAACTTAAGGCTCCCGCAAGGGAGCCTTTTTGGTTTTATGGATGGCGGATTATAACCGCCATGACTTTTTATTTAAGTCCGCCAATCACCAGGTTCACAATTCCGCGTGCGAAATCCTTTGTCTTGAGGCCAGTCCTGCGGGTCGGAATACCTTTTTCTTCTTTCAGCTGAACAATCAGGTAATCCAGACAGTAGGCGCCATTGTCGCCATCGTAAGTGACGTCAAAGCTGTATTTGTCGAAATCGAATTCCTTGGCAGCTTCGCGATCGTTCCTGAAGTCTTCGTAAGCGTCTTCGCAATCTTCCTGGTCGTAGGCATAGCGCATCTGGAACATGATGTCGCAGGTACGCTCTTCAAACCCAACCGAAATGGTTCCAGAAGATTCGTTGAAATCGGACACCTTAAGAGAGAGAAGTCCGCTGAACAAAGACAATTCATCACAATCGACGGCGCGCACATCAGAAAGCATGTCCCTTTCGGAGTAGGCCTTGTCGTTCTGCAAGAACAGTTTGTAGAAGTTGACAAAGGAATTTTCCATATCCGATATAGCGGCGTTCTCCATGCTCAACTGCGAATAGAAATCCTTCATGAGGCAGACTCCGTCATAGCGGATAACGGATTTGAGCAAGCCACTCTCAAGACGGACGGCTTCGTATATATTCTTCGAACCGTTGCCTTCGACATCCCAGGTCCAGAGTCCCGTCGGAAACTTACCTTCCTTGTCAAAGGTGAACTTGAGTTCTTCATCACCGTGCTTCAAAGTGATGTTACCCTTCTTTTCGCGAGCCTTGTAAGAAGTGGTATCCCATTCATCGACATCTTCGGGGCCCATCAAGTTGCCCGGACGTTCCACCTTACAAACCGGCTTAATCAACTTGAACGTAGAATCTTCGTCATCGTATTCGTAGGATGCCTTGTTCAGCACCATTTCGAACGAATCTTCGAAATCGATCGTGCCCGAACCGGAATCATCATCGCCACATGCCACCAGCGCAATAGCGGGCAAAAGGGCAAATGCAAATTTCTTAATCATATTTTCTCCGTTTTTTAAATCAGATTTCACCCTTGAAGAATGAATCAAAGTCGATATCGCTTACCATGTCCACCACGAACTCTGGCTTCACGGCCAGCTTGTCCAAGTCCTGTTGCTTGGTTTCGCCACAGAGCGGAAGCACAAAACGGCAGCCGCTTCGTTTGGCTAGTTCAAAGTCGGTATACAGACGATCGCCCACGAACAGAATTTCTTCGGGCTTGAACTTTTTTAAAAGCCCCGAAAGCATGGCCGGATTCGGCTTGCCGAAGCTGCGTTCCGGTTCTACACCGTAAGCGGTTTTGAGGAGCGCCATGAAGCTTCCGATATCGGGCACGGGGCCATTGGCATCGGGACAGACAAAGTCGGTATGGGTAACCCAGAAAGGAATCTTTCGCTGCACGCGGAACGAAAGTTCGCAAAGCTCGCGATAGTCAAAGCTATTGTGGTAGGCAATAAGCACCAGCTCGGTGTCCTTGACATCGGGGCGCAGATTCAGCGTCGGGTCTTGGGCGGCGAACCATTCCGTGACTTCGGGATTTGCAAAGAAGAATACGTTCTTGATGCCTTCTTCGTGGATGGCGTCCAGCGAGAGGTACAAAGCCGAGATGATAGCATCGTCAGCGAGCGGAAGCCCCATGACCTTCAGGCGGTTTTCGTAGAAGACCGGCGACTTGCTGGTATTGTTGCTCAGGTAGTAGACCGGGACCTGTTTGGCCACGCGACAGACCGTCTTGACCGCCTTCGGGTAGGGGCGGCCACTTAAGTAGAGGGTTCCATCAAGATCGAATACTACTGCTTTTACTGGGCTTTTCACGTTAGTCAATATAGCATATTTTTTATTTTTAGGCGCATGAAGACACCGGATAGTCGTTTTTATTGCCCGCTGATTACGGTCGGCACAATCACCTTGGATGAAAATGAAAGTTCGCACGCGGTGCGTGTATGCAGGGCGTGCGAAGGCGACGTCTTGCAGCTATCCGATGGCGTGGGGCACTTCGCTGATGCAATCATCGAGGTGGCCGACGCCAAGGCTTGCGTAGTTCGAGTGGACAACGTGATCGAGGCGGAACGCCCGCGGCCCAAGGTGTCGCTGGGAATAGCCTGCCTTAAGGACGACGCCTTGGAAGAAGTCGTATTCCACGCGGCACAAACTGAAATCAACAGAATCATCTTTTTCCGTACGGATTTTTCGCAGGAACCCAAGAATTCCGACTTAAAAAAGACCGTGCGCCGAGCCGAACTTAAGAGCCTTGTGAGCCTGAAACAGTCAAAGAAAGCTTGGATTACAAACATCGAAGGCCCCGTCGAATTCGACAAGTGGCTCGCAAACTATCAAGGCGACTTGGTTCTCTGTGACATTGACGGAGAACGCCAACTGAATTTAAACGTCAGCGAACCCGCTTCGCCAATTACTTTGTTAGTAGGCCCCGAAGGCGGATTTTCGCCTCGCGAAATCGAAGCAATAAAGACCTTCCAGAATGGGAAGGTCCACTTGCTGAATTTAGGCAACACGCGCCTACGTGCGCGCACCGCCGCAATTATTGCCTTAGGAAAGATTCTTTAAAGAGTCACTTTGACTTTTTCGCGCATGGCCATGACCTGAGCCTTGGCTTCTTCGACGCTATTACGGCGAGCTAGCAGCACGCCCAAACGGCGGTGGCCCTTAAGTTCGGGCTTACCGAACAGGCGAAGCGCAGTGTCAGGTTCTGCAAGCACTTCTTCCAAGCCACCAAACTTCACATGGTCAGAGTTACCATCGACCACGATTGCCTTCGAGGCACTCGGACCGTGGAAAGCGATGTTCGGAATCGGCAAGCCGAGAATGGCGCGAGCATGCAGCGCAAATTCAGAAAGATCCTGGCTAATGAGCGTCACCATGCCGGTATCGTGCGGACGCGGGGACACTTCGCTGAACAGGACTTCGTCCTTGCACACAAAGAGTTCCACACCGAAGATGCCACGACCGCCAAGAGCGTCGGTGACCTTCTTTGCAATCACCTTGGCCTGTTCCAGCAATTCCGGCTTCATCGGCTGCGGTTGCCAAGATTCCTGATAGTCACCGCCCACCTGGTGGTGACCGATCGGTTCCAGGAAGCTCGTGCCCGCCACATGGCGAACCGTGAGCAATGTAATTTCGTAATCGAACGGCACAAAGCCTTCCACAATCACGCGGCTGGCGTGGCCCGTGCGGCCTTCGTGCTGGGAAATATCCCAGGACTTCTGGATGTCGGCTTCGGTCTTGATAACGCTCTGGCCGTGGCCCGAGGAACTCATCACCGGCTTGATCACGCACGGAATGCCGATTTCCTTGACGGCAGCCTTGAAGTCTTCAAAATTGTCGGCGAAACGGTACGGGCTCGTCTTGATGCCGAGTTCTTCGGCGGCCAGACGGCGAATACCTTCACGATTCATGGTAAGCTTGGTAGCCTTGGCCGTCGGAATGACGTTGTAGCCTTCCTTTTCGAGTTCCACGAGCGTGTCAGTCGCAATGGCTTCGACTTCGGGAACGATGTAGTCGGGCTTTTCAAGTTCAATCACGCGGCGAAGTTCAGCGCCGTCGAGCATGTTAATCACGTGGCTGCGGTGAGCCACCTGCATACCAGGAGCATTGGCATAACGGTCTACGGCAATGACTTCGACGCCGAGACGCATCATTTCGATGATAACTTCTTTACCCAGTTCGCCGGCCCCGCAAAAGAGGACCTTGGTTGCACTAGAACTTAGAGGTGTACCGATTTCTGCCATAAAATACTCCTTGGTTTACAAGGAAAATATAGATATAGTAGACAGTTGGAAGTAGGAAGTTAACAGGGAAAAAGGGATTCTTTTCAATCAGAACTTCGTATCAACCGGATTAAAGGTCATCTTGATGCCGGAACGAATCCAGCCGTCCTTGCCGTCTTCATGCTTGTCATGCGCCAAATTCTCGTAGCTACGGAATCCGCCGCCAAGGTAGAAACCAAACCAGCTGTTATACTGCATGGAATAAAGCGCATCGACCAGCGCCTGGGATTCCTTCACGCCAGACGGGGCCTTTTCTTCTTGAATGGCGACATCGTAGTCGGTGTAGAGTTCCTTGTCACCCTGCTGCAACCAGGCGAACGTAACTTTCAAGTTGTGCCTACCCCATTTCCAGCCCAAGTCAAGCCACATGTCCAGGGCGTCAGAACCTCGGCGGTAACCGATGGGGTAATCCACAAAGAACATGTCCGCATAATCGGGATCGTCCTGTTCACGGTAGTTGCTGCGGTAAAGGCGTCGGCTCGAATATTCCAGCAGCGGGAGACGGCCATTATTGTGCAACGGGTCAGTGCGAACCACATCGAAGCGCCAGGAGAACGTTCCGTAACGGAGCGTCGGAATTTCCTGGTAGTAGCCCGCCATAAAGCTGATCATGCTGCGGTTCGTGCCCTTGTCGTCATCTTCACCCACGGGACTGTTGATGTCTTCCATGTTGATTTGACCGTAGAACTTGGAGGTACGAATCGGCGTGAAGCCCAGTTCAAACGTGGTCACGGCCTTGGTGTAGCCGCCTGCAAAATTGTTGTGCAGGAACATGAACGGGTTCATGGAGCGGAATTCCAGTTCCTTGCCGCCCACCATACTTTCTTCGATCACATAAGTCCAGAAGTGAGACGTCTCGACACCGATGCGGTGGTAAACGAGATTCTTCACATTGTCATCGTAAACGCGGTCGCGCTGGTTACTCGCCTGCTTATTGTGTTCCGGGCACTTTTGTTCGGCAGCTTCGGAACCTTCGGGCGGACAGCCGGTTTCAGAATCGACAATGTCATCAAAGAGCCAAGCGTTCAGCGAACTCACCAAGAAGTCGTAACGGAATATGCCGGCCTTGAATTTCCAATGCAAACCGTCATGGTAAGGGGCTCCGCCCAAGGCGAGGTCGTTAGGAGAAACTTTCAAGTCAGGATCGAAACGGCCCAACTGCACATAACCCACTGGGTTATTCCACAAGGCGTAGGCATTAATGGGCACGCCAATGTCGAGTTCGCTGGGCTTGTAAGTAAAATTTGTCTTGAGGTCGCTATCGTACCAGGCTTCGATATCCTTGCGGAGCGGAGCTTCCATCAAGAAGTGGAAATCCTTGTAACCTGCGCGGAAACTGAGCGTAAAGAACGGTTCGATATGTTCTTCGTAGCTGCGAGCGTTTTCAAGAGGCAAGCGAAGCCCACGCCAATTGTTGCCGTAACGTTCCACGGTATCCACAGCAAAAGTCGGATCCGTCGGACCGCCATTAAAACCGAAGTTGAAATCCGTACCGATTTGGAAATAGCCCTTGTACGCCGCAGAATCAGCCTGCGTAGAATCGCCCGCAGATGCAAGCGCCAAAGCCACCAAAGAGCCAACAGTCAACAAAAGAGTACGAATTCGCATAGAATAAATTTATAAAAAATTTAAAAAAAACACTAAGGATTACCCAGGCAGGGAGTCCCGGGTAACCCTTTTGTGTTGTGGTGAGTACGCACTCGCGTACTCGTTGTGTGTGTGTTTAATTCTTGAGGAATTCAGCAAAACCCACCGGGGCTTTCGCCGCGGAACAAATCTTGCTGATTCTTTCAGCAAGACTCATTAGAAGTTGTTTGCGTTCATGTTCCTGTTACGCAGGTAAGCAGGAAGGCTGAAGTCAATTGCAGACGGAGCTGCAACCGGTTCAGGTTCCACTTCTTGACGCGTTGCAGCCGGGCGTTCCATGGTCATGGTAGCGCCATTGGCAACATTGCGAGCGTAAGCAGGCTGTGCATACACATCGGCAGCAGGAGCTTCGTAAGACGGAGTTTCTACACCGCCGCGACCACCGTTCATACGGTCTTCTTCGGCTACTGCAGAGAATTCAGAAGTTTCAGAACCCTGAGACACCACTTCTTCTTCAGCCGGAGTAGCAACGTTGAATTCCGGAGAATTGAACATAGCTGCGTTCACGGATCTCATCACGGAGGTTTCGGTCAGAGACGGAATGGAAGAGGTCATGGCTTCAGGAGCCGGCTGAGATGCGGGCGTGTACTGCGGACGGGTGAACATTTCCGGAGCGTCATTCTGGGCAGTCTGGAAATCGAACACGTTGAAACCGGTCGGACGCGGAGTAGCCTGCTGAACTGTTGCAGGAGCGGCAGGAGCCTGCTGAACCGGGGCAGAAGCCGGAGCGGTCTGCTGCGGAACAGTGAAGTTACCGAAACCAAAGCCTGCAGAGCTGAGCTTGGGCTGGTTCACGGCAGTGCCACCGCAACCGGTAGCGATAATGGTGATGCAAACCTTGTCGCCGAGAGCCGGATCCGTGATATCGCCGATGATAATGTTCGGGTTACCTTCTTCGCCGACCTTTTCGTAGATGTGGTCCATAGCGTCACTATGTTCGAGCAAGGAGTAGTTTTCGCCGTGGGCAACGTTCACGAGCACGCCCGAAGCGCCTTCGATGTTGATGTCTTCCAGAAGCGGAGAGGCAAGGGCCATATCGGCAGCCATGATACCGCGATTTTCGCCCTGAGCGTAACCCGTACCCATGAGAGCCGAGCCACCCTTGAGCATGACCTTACGGATATCGGCAAAGTCAACGTGCACGAGGCCGTGGCGGAACATGATGCCGCAAATGCTCTGGACAGCGTTACCGAGAATTTCGTCAGCCATCTTGAAGGCTTCATCCATGGTAGCCTTCTGGTTGGAGGCCTGGAGGAGCGTCAAAAGTTTCTTGTTTTCCACAACAATGATGGTGTCCACTGCAGCGCGCAGGGCGTTGATACCTTCCTGTGCGATAGAGGAACGAGCGTTACCTTCGAAGCGGAACGGCTTGGTGACCACGGCAACCGTGAGAATGCCAAGTTCGCGGGCAATATTTGCAACGATAGGAGCAGCACCCGTACCCGTACCACCGCCCATACCGGCGGTCACGAACACCATGTCGGCACCCTTCATGGCTTCCTTGATGTCGTCCAGATTTTCTTCTGCTGCCTTACGGCCAATTTCCGGATCCATACCGGCACCCAAGTTTCTGGTGGTCTTTTCGCCAATCAGAATCTTGTGGTCAGCAAGGCTCAAGTCGAGAGCCATTGCATCGGTGTTGATGGAATAGTATTCCACACCTTCAATGTTCATACGCTTCATGCGGTTCACGGTATTGCCGCCGGCACCGCCGACGCCGAACACCTTGACCTTGGCGTTGTTGAAGGATGGTTCCTCGCCCATAATGCGAGACTTTACCTCGAGGTTGAAGTTATCGATTTCACTCATGTGTTTATCTCCCTGATGTTGAGTGTTGGTGTTTGTTATAAATAAGTCCTAACGAGTTCAATGAAACGCTGAAATCCCTTCTTGACAGATACGGCGATCTGGGTTCCCGTTTCACTCTTTTTCTTTTCGCGATACTGCTTGTTCGCATAATACAGAAGACCGATACCCGTTGCATAAGAGGGGTTCTGGTAAGCTTCCTGAATGCCGCTCATGCCCTTGGGACGGCCAATGCGAGCGGGCTTTCCGAATACCTTGCAAGCCACATCTTCGATGCCTTCCAGCGCGCAGCAGCCACCGGTCAGCACGATGCCGCCGTTAATGATTGCATCGAGCTTGTGAGCCTTAAGCTGGTCATTGAGCATGGAGAAAATTTCACCCACGCGAGCCGTGATGATTTCGGCAAGCAGTTTGCGAGAGCAAGATACGTCTCCACGGTTACCCACGGCGGGCACCGGGAATGCGTCGTCTTCGATAAGATTGCTAATGGTGCAGGTGCCGTACTTCTTCTTGATTTCTTCGGCCTTGGAAAGGGCGATAGGCACGTTGAGGCAGCGGCTGATATCGCTGGTGATGACGTTTCCGGCATAGTCGATAGAGGTGGTAAAGCGCACGGAATCGTTCACGAATACGGCAATGTCGGCAGTCCCTGCGCCAATATCCACAAGGGCCACGCCGAGTTCCCGTTCGTCATTAGTCAGCACCGCACTGGCAGCGGCCAAAGGTTCAAGCACGAAGCCCGCCACATTGAGGCCTGCACGGTTCACGCACTTGGCAAGATTCTGCAAAGCGTTCTGGCGAGCGGTCACCACCTGGACATCTACGCCCAAGCGACGGCCGGAACGGCCCTTGGGATTGCGGATATGGTTTTCGTCGTCCAAGGAGTATTCGCCCGGGAAAATGTGAATAATTTCACCGGCCTGGGTAGGCAAAGTACTTGCCTGCTTCGTCACGTTTTCGATGTCTTCTTCGCGAACTTCGCCCATAGGGAGCGTCACGATTCCCTGGGTATCCAAGGAACGGACGTGCTTACCGGCAATGCCCACATAGACATCGTGCACATCGACACGGGTCGTATTTTCAATGACTTGGACAGCCTGCTGCAATGTTTCCACCACAGAGTCAAGGTCGTCTGCATTCTTCAGCGGAAAATCGCCGCATTCCACAACGCGAACGTTCTCGCCTTCGGAAACACCTACGAACAGGTTTATCTTTGAAGCCCCAATGTCAAGGCCAAAGATGTATTCGTCTTTTTTCTTGTCCAGTTTATTGTCATCCATTGACGCACCTCTTATCATAATTTCTCACATAGGCAAAGCCTAAAAACCTCATATCGACCTCACCGGCACAAAGCAAATCCTTTGCGAATCCATTTTCCAAGGACTTGTACAGCGTAAACTGATCCTTGTTGGAATCGCGGTCCTTAAAGAGCGCAGTAAAACCCACATCCCTGAAATAGACCTTCATACAATTATCTTCGTCGGACCAGGAAACCTGCGAAACGCGATCGTATAGTTCCATATCGCACTTGCGCATTTCCACCAGGAACTGGGTCACCGACTTCACATGTTCCATAGACGCCACATCCAAAACCGGGAGCCTCATGGCCGTAGCCACGGAATAGGGCAAAGGGTAACCCTTTTCGGAATAAATCGTCGCGCGACCTTCCGAAAGCACCGTCAGCACCGGGGATGTTTCGTGGAGCTTGATATAGAGCGAAGAGGGGAACTTCTTTTCCACCTTCACCGACAAGATCATGGGGAGCTGACTCAAAGCCGCTTCCACAGAATCGGCGTTCAGTTCCGACATGAGCATACCAGTTTCCACCTGGGCGCCCTGCATCACGTCTTCCCAAGAAAGCATGCGGTTGCCTTCGATTTCCACATACTGCAGGTGACGCAATTCCAGCGGGTTGAAACGCTGCAAGTAGAAACGGTTGTGAATCGCCAGAACCGAAAGAACCACCAAAACCACGGCCAGAATCCAGCCACGGCGCTTGAACCAACACCACGCACAGTCAAACCCGTGTTTCACTTTGCGAACACGTTCCTGTTTGCGCAGACGTTCGTTGGTGCCAATACGGCGGCCAAGCAATGTGGTTTTACGTCCTGTCAATCTTCTCTCCCAATCCTTCCTACAGGCATTCCTTCAAAATTCTTTCGCCCAGCTTCCAGATGTTTCCGGCACCCATGAGTACCACCACATCACCCGGCTGCAATTCCTTCTTGAGAATCGGCAGCAAGTTCATCTGGTCGCCCACAAAGCGGGAATCACGATGTCCGCGGTCAGAAGCGCTGTTAGACACCAGCGCACCCGTCACGCCTTCAATGGGCTTTTCGCGGGAGGCGTAAATGTCGGTCACCAGGAGTACATCGCAGTTCGCAAAGGCTCCGCCAAAGGCATCATGCTGATCGCGGGTACGCGTAAACAGGTGCGGCTGGAAGGCCACGATAATGCGGCGGTCTGGGAACGCATCGCGGAAGCCGAGCAAGGTAGCCGTCGCTTCGGTCGGGTGATGAGCGTAGTCATCAAAGACCAAGACGTCGTTCTTTTCGCCGATGAATTCAAAGCGACGCTTGACGCCTTCGAATTCGGCGCAGGCCTTGCGAGCGATATCGGCAGAGATGCCTTCTTCAATTGCAAGCGCAACAGCAGCGGTTGCATTCAGCACGTTGTGACGGCCCGGAATTTGGAGCTTAAATTCGCCCAAGCTTTCGCCATCGTTCAAAATTTCAAAAATCGGATAGCCCTTTTCAAAACGCAGGTTATCCACACGGTACTTTGCCTGACGCGTAAAGCCGTAAGTAATCACCGGCTTCTTGAGGCGAGCAAGAATCTGCTGCACGTTCGGATCGTCGAGGCAAACAATCACCTGACCGTAGAACGGAATCTTGTTGGCAAACTGCACGAAGGCATCCTTGATGTCTTCGATGTTTTCGTAAGTATCCAAGTGGTCGGCATCAATGTTGGTGATGATTGCAGAAGAGGGCATCATCGAAAGGAAGCTGCGGTCGAATTCGTCACTTTCGGCAATCAGGTAGTCACCCTTACCGACCTTAGCGCCCGAGCCTTTACCCTTGACTACACCGCCCACGATAATGGTCGGGTCAAGGCCGGCTTCTTCCCAAATCTGGCCCACGATAGAGGTGGTCGTGGTCTTACCATGAGTGCCTGCAATCGAAAGCGTGTACTTCATGCGCATGAGTTCGCCCAGCATTTCGGCACGGCGAATCACCGGAATACGGCGGTTACGGGCTTCAACCAGTTCCGGGTTATCGTGCGGAACAGCAGAAGAATAAACCACCAAGTCCGTATTTTCGACGTTAGATGCTTCGTGCTTCGAAAACACCTTAATGCCAAGGCCCTTCAGGTAATCAATCACCTGGCTTTCACCGGTATCGGAACCGCTCACCACGAAACCGTTATCGTGGAGCACTTCGGCAATACCGGACATACCGGCACCACCGATACCTACAAAATGAAGCTTACGGACACGCTTACAATCATTAATCTGCATTAATCATTCTCCTTAGAGAGGATAACACGAGCAATCTGGTCGGCTGCATCGGGCATTCCGAGCTTTTTAGCCGCGATGGCCATGGAATTCAAACGGGCTTCATCACCCAAAAGCTGTTCCACCTTTTCCCACAGGTGATTTTCTTCGGCATCGAGTTCCACCAAAGCAGCTCCAGCCTTTTCCACCACGCGGGCGTTATGTTCCTGATGGTTAGCGGTTGCGTGCGGGAACGGCAAGAGAATCGAGGGCTTACCGAAGGCAAGAATTTCAGCCAAGGCCGAAGCACCGGCACGGCTAATAATCAAGTCAGCATGCTTCATGTAGGAATAGATGCCATCCAAGAAACCGCGAATCGCCACATTGCTCACTTCGCCGACGCGAGAGCTGATGGATTCCACGTTCTTGACACCCACCTGCCAAACGACAGAAACATCGTCACGGGCGGCAATCTTCTGGATGCTTTCTTCAATCTTGTTGTTGATACCCACAGCGCCCTGGGAACCACCCACAATAAACACGGCCTTCTTGCCCGGAGCAAATTCAGCAGGACGAGGCAAAGAATCGCCTACGGGCAATTCACGGACCGGGTTTCCAAAAATCATGCACTTTTCAGCGGGGAAATACTTGGCGGCATCATCCGAAGTCACGAAAACCGTCTTGGCATAGCGAGCACCTACCTTGTTGGCAACGCCGGCCACTGCATTCTGTTCCTGCAAATAAACGGGAATGCCTGCGGTACCTGCGGCAAGTACAATCGGGAGTGACACGTAGCCACCAGTTGCAACGACAACGTCAGGATTCACTTTCTTAATCACGCTCTTGGCACGGACCAAAGCCTTGGACAAATTGAAAGGCAGAGCCAAATTCTTGAGGAACGGGCCACGATGCAGAGGAACCGCCGAAATATATTCGTAGGGCCAGTCCTTAGCCACAAGGCGTTCTTCCATAGAATCCTTACGGCCCGCAAAAGTAATATCTGTTACGCCCATCTTCTTGAGGCTATTTGCAATGGCTACGGCCGGGAAAATATGTCCGCCGGTACCGCCACATACGAAAAGGAACTTTTTCATACGCCACTCCTTGAAAATTCATAGTTTCTGTAGGCACTGCTTTCCAGCGAGGCTCCGCTCATATACGGTTCCTTGATCATTTTGCCCGTATTGGGTCTGGAAATGTTCAACAGGATTCCCACTGCCACACAGCTGTAAATTAAATTGGTTCCGCCGAAGCTGATAAACGGGAGAGGTTGACCCGTCGTGGGGAAAAGCCCCACACAGACGCAGACGTGAACCAAAAAGTTGAAGAAAAGCGAGAACGTAAGAGCCACCGCCAAGTACTTTCCAAAACGGGTAGAAGACTGGCGGGCAATTTTGAAGCCCTGCGCAAACAAAACCGCATACAGAGCCAGCAAGAAGAAGGTTCCCATGAACCCGAATTCTTCGCCAGCCACCGCATAAATCACATCCTTATGGACTTCGGGCAAGTAACCCAACTTCTGCACGCCCAAACCAAAGCCTGTTCCCGAGAAACCGCCGTTACCCAAAGCGAGCAAGGCATGTTCACCCTGCCAGTTAGAAGCGGCCATTTCACCTTCGGCAGCCATGAACGCATGAATACGCTTGCTGGAATGTCCCGTCAAAAGCAGCATGATAATTCCCGGCGGAATCAAGGCGCCAATGGTAATGGCAAGGTACTTGTAATTCACACCCGCCGTCAGCATCACGCAAATCACGATCATCGAAAGCATCATGAGCATGGAATAATTGGGCTGCATAATCAAGAGGAATGCCGTAATGCCAAAGAAAATACCCGGCTGCACCAAGGTGCAAGCGATACTCTTGATGTTATCGCCCGCCTGGGAGAATTTTCCACAAATGCAAATCAGCATACCGAGCTTCATGATTTCAGAAGGCTGAATACCCAAAATCCAGCGGTTTGCGCCCTTGACACCATGGCCTGCCACAAGGGCCGCCACCGTAAGGACAACCCCCACAAAGAATGTGACTCGTCCAAGCCAGACCCAATGACCATAATCCAGGAATCGGGCCAAGCCAAGCATCAAAATCAAGCCGAAAACAGCCTTAATCAAGTGCTTTTGCAGATAGTATTCTGCAGGAAGTCCATGGGACACAGCAAAATGGGCCGATGCCGTATAGACAATAGGCACGCCCAAACAAATCAGCAGCAACACTACTACCAAGAGTAGCTTGTTCATGCCGGTATTTGCCACTGTGTTTTCCATTCCTTCGTGAGTCCTAAATTAAGCCTTGACCTTCGTGAGTTTAAGCATGGCATCCACCACCTGTTCCATGTGCATGCCGCGACTGCCCTTGATCAGGAGCACGTCGCCTTCGGCCACGATTTCGGTGAGGGTATCAATCAGTTCCTGAACAGAAGCAAAATGGTGAGCAGCTTTCATGCCCTTGGACTTTGCGCCCTTCACATAAAGCTTCGCCTTCTCGCCCACGGTCAGGAGCATATCAAAATTCATTTCGGGAACCATGGCTCCCATTTCCTGGTGCAGAGCGTCAGTCTGAGCGCCGAGTTCCAGCATATCGCCCAAAATGGCAATGCGGCGGTTCACCTTCATATTGCCGATGGTCTGCAAAGCCATCTTGGTCGAAGAGGGGTTTGCATTGTAGCAGTCCGACACAATCTTGAAGCCGTTGGCGTTCTTGATTTCCATGCGCATATTAGTCGAACGGAAGTTGGCAAGAGCCTTGGCGATGTCGGCCTTGGGCACTCTGTACTGCAAGCCAACGGCGATAGCAGCGAGAGCGTTATACAGGTTATGAATGCCCGGCACGTTCAGCGTGAACTTGGTGCGTTCCACAAAGAAGGTAGCGCAGTTGTCTTCGCTCCATTCCAGCTTTTCGGGCTTGATAATGCCGCGCTTCACGCCAAAGGTCACCACCTTGTAGCTGGTATTGCTGCGGCACTTGCAAAGGCGCGGGTCATCGGCGTTCACAATGAGCACGCCGTTCTTCTTGAGACCAGCGACAATCGTCTTCTTTTCGGCGAACACGCCGTCCAAATCCTTGAGGCGTTCCAGGTGAGAAGCGCCGATGTTGGTAATCACGGCCACATCGGGCTCGACAGCGAGCGAAAGCGGACGGATTTCATCCGGACCGCTTGTGCCCATTTCGATAACTGCCGCTTCGTGGCTATGCTTGAGCTGGAACAGCGTCATGGGCACACCGATGTGGTTGTTGAAGTTACCAGCGGTAGCGTGGGTGTTATACTTCTGCGAAAGAACGGCCTTCACCATTTCCTTAGTGGTGGTCTTGCCGTTGCTGCCCGTAATGGCAACCTTCTTCACCTTGAAATTCTTCTGATAGCCCTTGGCGAGCTTGAGGAGCGCTTTCGTCGTATCGTCGACGGGCGCATACATCTTGAAGTTTTCAATGCCTTCGGCATCAGCGTTCACGACACTCATCAATGCTCCATTTTTTTCCATTTGTGTAACAAACTGGTGGGCGTCAAATCGGGCACCCTTGATTGGCCAAAACACCACGCCCTTGGCAGGTTCGCGGGAATCCATGCAAAGATTCACTTTGCGATTCTTGGTACGGCCATCTACGCCTACCGAGTAGGTTTCGAGGATTTCCAAGAGTTCCTTGATTTTCAAGTCCAGCTTATACATTTTCCATTGCCTTCACCGCTTCTTCGCGGTCATCAAAATGGTGTTTGGTCTTACCCACAATCTGGTAGTCTTCGTGGCCCTTGCCCGCAATCACGAGCCAGTCGCCATCCTTAAGTTCTGCACAAGCCTTGGCAATCGCTTCTTCGCGCTTTTCGACGACGCTAAACTTGTCCGTCTTCATGCCGGCACGAACATCGTTAATGATGTCGGTCGGATTTTCGGTACGCGGATTATCCGAGGTGAGCCAAGCCTTGTCTGCAATGCGTTCAGCGATTGCACCCATAATCGGGCGCTTGGTCTTGTCGCGGTCACCGCCGCAGCCGAATACGCACGCGAGGCGGCCTCGGCAGAGGCTACGAGCGGTCGTAAGGACGCGTTCAAGGGCATCGGGAGTGTGAGCATAGTCCACAATCACGTGGCGGCCGTTCTTGTTCCAGACCTTTTCAAAGCGGCCCGGAACGCGGACTTCTGCCAGAGCCTTGCGCATGGCAGGTTCGGCAAGGCCAATCGACTTCGCCCAAGCAAGCACCAGCATCACGTTATCTACGTTAAAGTCACCGCACAACGGAGTTTCAAACGGTTCTGCACTAATGGCAGGCAACAGCATCTTGAGTCCGTCTTCGGTATTCTGCACAGCGCCTTCGGGCTTCACCAAAGCACTAACGACCCCTAGACGCGAGACAGCCACCCTCCGGTCCGCTTCTATCCCGGCTAGGGAATCGTATAGTTTCTTTCCGTACGCATCATCGATATTGATAACGGCAACACCATCATCAGCAAGGTAACGCGTAAACAAAAGCTTCTTTGCCTCAAAGTAGGCATCCATCGTCTTATGGTAATCGAGGTGGTCCTGCGTCAGGTTGCTGAACAAGGCACTCTTGTAAAGCACACCCGCCATACGGCCCTGATCCAAGGAATGCGAAGACGCTTCCATCACCAAATCCGTACAACCGGCCTCGACTGCTTTTGCGGCAAAGGCATACAAATCCAATAGCCCCGGCGTCGTTAATGTAGCGGGCACCGAAGTTTCGCCAATTTTATTCTTGATGGTTCCGAGGAGCGCGACCTTGTGGCCTGCAGCCGTCAGCATCGCATCCATCAGGAACGCACTCGTCGTCTTACCATTCGTACCCGTCACCGCATGAGCGCTAAGCTTTGCGAACGGATCCTTATAGAAAATCTTTGCCGCTTCAAGGCGTGCAGCCTTCACGTCGGCCACTTGAATCCACTTGGAAGTCAGTCCTTCAGGAGCAACATTTTCGCTCACCACAGCCACTGCACCGGCAGCCACCGCAGACCTTGCGAATTCATCGGACTTATCAATCGATATTGCGCCCGGCATCGAGAAAAACAAATCTTTTGCCTTCACGCGGCGGGAGTCGTCGCACAGGCCCTGCACATTCAATTTCTGCATCAATGTTTCAGAAATCATCTAGCCTTTCTCCTTAAGCGTCAGCTTGCAAATCTGTCCCTTATGAAGCGTCTCCCCCACCTTCGGGGTTTGCGAAACCACGCGGCCCATTCCGGTGTATTCCACGCTCATACGGATATTTCCGGCAATTTCAAGAGCATCCTTCAGCGAAAGCCCCTTCAAGTCGGGCATCGTCGATGCATCAACATCGCCAAGTTTCAAAACAAGTCCAATAGAATCCGTCATGTCTCTGCGAACCGAGAGTACGCGGGATCCTTCACCTTCAAAAGTCACAGGGCACTTCTTGCTTGCCGCTACCGACTTTGCCGTCTGGGCAAGCATGCCCACATAATCACCTTCGCAAGCAGACTTCTTGCTTACAAAGGCAAGCTCATGAGACGCCGGCGAAAGCTTCGGGTGATAATAGATACCTTCCATAATGCGGCGGAAAATCGGGCCCGCCGTCGCACCACCCGTATGTCCATAAAGCTTATCGGCGTTGGGGTCATCCACCAGCACCATGCACACATAACGAACATCTTCTACCGGGGCAAGGCCAATAAACGAAGCCACCTGGTGTTCGCGATCGTACTTGCCGGTTTCCTGGTTGTACTTTTCAGCCGTACCCGTCTTGCCGCCAAAAATCACATCGGGAATCTTCTTGCTGGCCACGCGCTTTGCCGTACCGCTATTCACCACGCGGTTAAGCATCTTGCGAATGGAAGCAGCCGTTTTCTCGGAAATCACGCGACGAACCTTCACCGGTTCTTTCTTTTCTACCAGATTACCATCGGAATCGCGCCATTCCTTTACAATCATTGGTTCCATCAGGGTGCCGCCATTGGCGATTGTGGCATAAGCCATCACCATCTGAATCGGCGTCACAGAAACGGCGTGGCCAAAGCCCATGGTTTTAAGGGTACGGTCATCTCTCGTCAGTTCGTAAGGCATGTACAGGCGGCCCGCTTCTTCACCCGCCAGGTTCTCGGAAGTCTTCATGCCAAAGCCAAAGTTGCGGGCCATGCGGTAAAGCTTTTCGGCACCCACCTTGTCGGCCACCTTGGCAAACACGATGTTAGAGGACTGCACCATACCCTCGGCCATATCCATATCGCCGTAAATGTGGGTATCGCAAATACGTTCAGCCCTTGCGCTCCAGCTCCAGCACTTCCCTTCGTTCACAAAAACCGTATCTTCGGGAACAGAGCCGTTTTCAAGAGTAGCAGCAGCCGTAATCACCTTGAAGGTAGAGCCCGGTTCAAAGGACATGGCCACAATGTCGTTCTTGGCCATCTTGCCCACACCTTGCTTTTTAGAGTTCGGGTCAAAAGTCGGGTAACTTGCCATGGCCAAAATTTCACCCGTATACGGGTCCACCACCACGGCAGAGGCGCTGGCAGCGCTAAATTCATTCACGCCGTCCTTCAGGGCCTTTTCCACGATTTCCTGCATGTCGCGGTCAATAGTCAGCACCAGGTTCTTGCCCGGCTTGGCTTCTGCCACATTTTCGGAGCGGCCAAGGATTTCACGTTCGCGGGCATCCTTCACACCCACGCGGAAACCTTCGTTACCGCGCAGGCGCAAGTCGTACATGCGTTCCATGCCCATACTGCCCTTACCGTCGTAATTTACCTTGCCCACAATCTGGGAGGCTAGCTTACCCTGCAAGAAGATTCGGCTATAGTCTTCAGCCTTACCGGTATCGCGCAGATTCTTGGCAAACACGACACCGTTGCGATCCAAGATTTCGCCGCGCTCGGCGTAAATATTCTTGGTACGGGTCGTCTGGTCCTTGGTTTCTTTCTGGTAAACTTCGCGGTTCAGCACTTGAATGTTAAAAGTCTGCCAAGCCAGCACGCCAATAGCGCCCAGCACGATCATCTTTGCCACCGACAGAGCATCCATATTCACAATATTCATGGAGCCCCCGTTATACGCACCTTGGTAGGTACGCCATTCAAGTCAAGACCAACACTGTCTGCAAAGCCAGCCAAGTTTTCCAGCGAAGACAACTTGTTGATTTCAAGTTCCTGCAGAGTCCTTTGACGCTGCAACTGACCGATTTCATAAGTCAGCTCGTTGGACTTGGAATAAAGCTTGGTAAGGCAGTTCTGCATATACAACGGCAAAATCAGCAAAAGGCCGGCCACCAACACGGCGCCCACGAACACCCACACAATGGTGCGGTTCGAGTTGAACAGGGATTTCTTGACAGATTCACTCATACCCGTTCGTACACCCTAAGCTTTGCAGAGCGAGCCCTGCTGTTGTTCGCAATTTCTTCGTTTGTAGGCAAAATCGGCTTGCGATTCACCTTCTTTAAGCGCTGATGGTTCCCGCCGCACATGCACACCGGCAAATTCTCCGGGCAAATGCAGGCCTTCTCGAATTCAGCGGCAGTTTCCTTGACGCAGCGGTCTTCCACGGAATGGTAGCTCATGACCACCAGGCGACCACCCACCTTGAGGCAATCCACGGCAGCGCGCAGGCTATCTTCGATTTCCTTGAGTTCGCCATTCACTTCCATGCGAATCGCCTGGAACACACGGGCCAAAAGGCCGTTCACTTCGCGCCTCTTGTCGGGGAACACGGATTCCACCACCGTCTTCACATCAGACGGCAAAATTTCGCTATCGCCCTTGGAGGCGGCCATTTCAATCAGGCGGGTCGCCAGCTTAAAGGCGCGATCCATATCGGCATTCTTGCGGAGGGCTGCGGCAAGCGTATCGGCATCCACTGTCTTGAGCCATTCCTGGGCAGACACCCCTTCGCGGCGGTCCATGCGCAAGTCCAGCGGATTGTCACCCACAAAGGTAAAGCCGCGGGCAGAATCATCTACCTGGTGGCTGCTAATACCCAAATCGTAAAGGATACCGTCCAAAGTATTCGGAGCAATTTCGTTCTTCAATTCGCCAAAGCGCACCGGATGCACAATGAACTTGGGCTTCACGCCCGCAAGGCGCTTCGTCGCAAAGGCCACCGCTTCTTCGTCGCGGTCAAAAGCGTGCAACACGCCGTTTTCATCCAATTTGTTCGAAATCGCGTAAGAATGTCCGCCGCCGCCCAAAGTGCAGTCGGCATAAGTTCCATTGGGCTTAATATTCAAGCCGTCAAGGCATTCCTTGAGCATTACCGGATCGTGATAGAACACACCGTTTTCAATGCCGGCCAGAGCGGCTGCGGAATGTTGACAGAGGCTATTTTTTGCCATCGAGGTCCTCCGTCAAGCTTTCTCCATAGAACGCGGCATCGAATGCGGCGATTGCTTCGTTTGTCTGCAATCCGAACTTTTCGTTGAAGCGTTCAGGGTTCCATAGTTCAAGAGTTTTTCCGCTAGCTTGTACGTAAAGGACTTCACCTTTAAGACCAGCATACTCCAATAAGATCTTCGGAAGTAAAATGCGGTTCTGACCATCGAGCTCCACCACAGTGGGCGCGAGGCCTCTCCGAACTAGGTCTGCTTGACGGCGGTCGGACCTCGAGTCCAAGTCCGCCATGAACTTTTCGTATTCCGGCAAGGTAAACAACCGTAGAGTCTGATTCGGACCACGCGTGACCACGAATTCATCCCCTTCGGTTGGCCCGAGCTGACGACGGAATTCCCTGGGGAAGGAGGACCTTCCCTTTCCATCGATAGCCGTCTGGGCTTGACCTATGAAAGACGTAAAGTTCATACTAGTTTGACACATTTTACCACAACACGATACAAATCTACCATTTTCTACCACTTTGGCAAGATAGAGGGACATTTTTCGCACCCAAAGCATACAAAAAACATACTTCGGATCCAGGTCCGAAACAGAAATAGTGAACATTAGTTCACCAACACGTCATCAATTGACGCAATAATTGTATATATTGAGAGAAAAGAGGTTTATTATGGCAGACATCACCCGCGCAGACCGTGTATTACAATTATTCGCACTCCTGATATCGAATCCTAGCAGGAGCTATTCCGTCAGCGACTTGATGGAGGCGCTGGAGATTCCCGAAAACGAACGCCGCAACGTGCAGCGCGATATGCAGACGTTGACATCTGCCAACGGGGGCGCCTATATCCGCGTCATAAGCGACCAACGCGCTTTCCGTTACCAGTCGGCCATTAAATCGGCAGATAACTTACTATTCCCGAATTTTGAAAATACGATGCTGCATTTCGTGTTCTTGCAGCGCATCGCGAACATGTATCCTGCCGCAAGCGAGCCCGTCACGAATCTGCTCGAAAAAATCCAGAAGAGCTTGCCCGCAAGCGAAAAGAAAGCCGTGGAACAACTCGCCCAAGACATGAACTCGCGAATCCTTTTTGCAGGAACCCCGCCCATGTTCGAGGAAGATTCCAGCGAAAAGCTCAAGGTGATTCTGCGCGCTATTCACGAACGCCGCAAAGTCCTAGTCACCTACATCAGCGAAAACGGAAACATCCCTCGCGTGCGGATTCCGCTAATGGTCATTTTGTATCAGGGCGAAATCTACATCGGTTGCGAGTCGCAATCGCACCCTGGCGATACTTATACGCTCAAGTTCCGCCGCATCCAAAGTGTTGAGCTTACCAAGGAAACGTTCCAAGATAATCCGAAAACGCTTGAAATGTTGCGCAAGCGAGTTCGACTCGGTTCCGCGATTTACGGCCCGCAAGACCCGAAAGCCGAAGATGTCGAAATTATATTCAATAGCCAGGCGCAGTATTACCTCGAAGAAAAGCCGTTCCAGCGTTCCATGAAAGTGGAAAAGACGCATGACGGCCGCCTGCTGGTCACGATGAAGGCCCTCAACGATGAACTCCTGTTCCGCTGGGTGCTCTCATACGCCGACAGCGCCGAAGTCATCAAGCCCGTCGCACTCCGCAAAAGACTCCGCGAATTCTCGTACTACCTCGACAGCACCTACCGCCGAAATTCCTGGCTATAAAATCCAATATCTCAAATAGAATTAAACTTGTCATGCCCCGTCATCCTGGAGCCTCATAGTGGCGATAGGACCTAGCGGGCATCTTTTTTTTACAGTTTCAAACACGACATTATTTGTCGTAGTAAAAATCTATTTTGATAACAAATCAAAATAAGGAGCGCAACTATGAACACAGTTACGACACCGACACAAAAGTACAACGATTTAAAAAGCCTCGTAAAGCAATCGTACGCAGATGATAAAGTGCGGAACGAAATATGGGATTATATCACGGGCTACATACTTACGGACGACAAAAAGCAAATTCAAGAAGACCGCCTAGAACAATTTACGACATTCCTCTGCCACACGGGTCGCCTGGCTCACATTGACATCGTCGTAAATGCGACTGATTTAGAGATGCGTTCCGTCGAATTAAACAAGGCATTTTGCGACGCCATAGACAAGGCCTGGCCAAGTCCATGGGCATCCTTTTGCTACGGCGAAACTATCAGAACTGACCACGAATTGACCCGATTCTTCTATATGAAAAGGAGGGATGAATGAAACTGTTTATATCCGGTTCAAAATCGATTTCTGTATTGTCCGATGAAGTCAAAGCTATACTTGATAAGTATATTGCCCTTGACACAGAATTCCTCGTGGGCGACTGCTACGGAGTTGATGCCGCGGTACAAAAATATTTGGAATCCAAAGGGTACTGCAACGTAACCATTTATTGCAGCGGCGAAACGCCAAGGAACAATTTTGTTACGGGGGCAAAAGTACGTTCTTGCGCAGAAGCTGCCAAAGGCCTTACAAGAAGCGCATTCCATTATGTGAAAGATATTCAAATGGTCAAAGACTGCGATCAGGCAATTATGATATGGGACGAAAAAAGCAAAGGCACCGGCGAAAACATCCGCCGCATAAAGGAATTGAAGAAACCGTACAGAATTATAACTGAGGCTTGACGGATAATTTTTCCATCAGCACATGATAAATTTCCGTATTTTCAATCTGCATGATGGTGGTGATTTTATTGCCAGCATCTTTGCTCGAAGCTCCGCAGTGGAAAAGTTTTTCTCCTCTTAATCCGTAGTCCAGAAAGATATAGCGGTCGTGGAATTTTTCTTTCGTTTCTTTCTTATTGAATTTAACATCAGGGCGCGCCTTCAAGAAATCATTCTTAATCTGTTCGGTCAGTGATTCGTAACCATTTTCATCGCTATAGATCGTTACGGATACGCCCTTGGCGATTCCGCGCAGCAGGTCAAGCGTCTTTACACCGACATAGTCATCGATAATAGTGATGGACTTCTTCGCCATACCGTAAATTTGCGTATAGGCGACATCGGCGTCTAGCCTCCGCCCATTCAAAATCAAGAAATGCTTGAAAGTCGAAGGATCAACGAAATTTTCCATGACCTTTTGAAGATCGGACTGAATGACTGCGATATCCTTGGTGTTCCTTTCCATTTGCACGGCAATTTGTGCGATGCCGTCGTAACCCAACAAATTCCGATTTTCGGCGATGATGTAATCCTTCATCTGCTTAAAAAGACGGATAAGAGCCTTGCTTTGCGCCGTCGCTCGCTCACCTTTAAGAACGGTCATAAGCATGTAAATGCCTTGCTCAGTAAAGGCGTAAGGGCTTGTTTTTGAATATTTTCCCTGTTCTAGGGTCAAAAATTTTGACCCTAGAATTTCACGGTATTCATTTCTACACAGCTGAAATCGAAAGTCTTCATCAAATTTTTCGATATTATTCTTAACCTGTTGGTTAAAAGCCTTCGTACTATATCCATAAATTTCCGCCAAGTCGGCATCAAGCATGACCTTGAGCCCGCGAATTGTATATATCCGCGACTTGAGCATATTTTCGTCTATCAGGGAAAATTCGGATTTGGCAATTGCCGTTACATCGTTCTTCATCTAAACTCCTTCTCGTCTACATGCAAAAAAGACAAGACTACACACTTGTTCACTACAAATATAAATTCATGGATGACGATTGTCAAGAGGAATAACAATTAAAAGTGGAAATTTGGAGATGCGGACAATAATTTAGACAGGTTGTTTGTCCAAATATAGTTTCCGGTAATCCATTGGACTCATTCCATTGAGTCTGACCTTTATCCGTTTCGTGCAAAACCATTCCAAATATTTTTCAAGCTCAACTTTGAACTCTTCCTTGTCAACTTTTCCCCAGTTCCTGCTGTAGAAAAACTCGTTCT
>JAFXLS010000066.1 GCA_017530965.1 Fibrobacter sp. | reverse complement strand
TCTGTTCGATGGCTTCCTTGCGGAGCGTGTAAGAGACGTCGAGGCCGCTATCGCGCAGGTCAAGACCCTGATGGAGACCCTGGGCACCGCAACCGACGAACACGATCTTCTTACCCTTGAGGGCTTCAACACCACGGCTGAATTCAGAATGTTCCATGAAACGGCAGTGGCCAATTTCTTCGAGTTGGCGACGCATAGGGATAGAATTGAAATAATTCATAATTTGAACCTCTGTTAAATAAATTGTTCCGAGGGCAAAGATAGCAAAGTAGACGAGAGACGAGAGACGAGAGACGAGAGAAAATTGGCAGAACTTAGAACTTAAAGCTTAGAAAATGTTCAATTTTCAACTAAAAGTTGCTTCATTAACGCAAGTCCTTTAGGCAACGGACTGAAAAACCCAAATTCTTATCAGCGCGTTCTACTTCCACATAGTCATCGTCATAGCCCAAGCCGACGACGTAAGCGTCAAAAGGATCGTCATTGTCTCCAAAGCCATCATGCATATTACTCCAAAAATGAGCGGTAAAGCCTTCGATAGTAAAGCCAGTATGGCGATAGAAGCCAACAGGGATTACCGAAAAGCCGAATTCATTCGTGCCGTTGCCACCATCATACCAACCCGTTTGTGATTTGAGAGCCTTGCCCTCCGCAGACGACTGCCTATAAACAAAAGCAAGCAACCTTTTCCAATCAGCCCTGGTCGGCAGAAGCCAACCCTCCGGACAAATTCCCTGAACATCTGGCGTCAAAACACAAAGCTTGTTATAGCCGCAAGTATGACCATTGCCATCATCGAACGAAATGGAATCCATCGCAGCCGCCCAAGTGTATAATCGCCCACCTACATCGCATTTTTTCGGGTCATTATCATAGCACCACGACCATTCGTATGTCGAATCTCCTGAACCACCCGGACCTGGGTCAAAGTTCAAATTCTGAGCCATCCAGGTCCAGTTACCAATCTGTACAGTCTTGTAAACCTGACCATCGCGTTCATCGACAATAGAGTCGTACTGGATTTCTGGATTGAGGTAAGCTTCTTTCGGGAGACTCCAATCAAAGAGCTCCGAACCCGACGAAGACTCAACATCGTCCGCAGAGTCACTGCTTGATACAGGCAAATTCTCCGAACTACCGGACTCCGCATCTTGTTCGGATGAACTAGACCTATTCGACTCCGCTGACGCTCCGCTCAGGGTGACACCAGACGAATTACCCGATCCATTAGTTTTCGAAGATGAACTCCCCTGCCCTTCAGCCCTGCTCAGGTTCGTAGGTTCATCGTCGCTCGGATTTGTGAAATTACCGCCTTCCCCGCTACATGCCGATAAGAAAACACCCAATACAAGAGAGATTGCCACCACCACGCACAGCTCGTAGCAGGCTCCCTTCGCGTTTGCAATAACATTACGCATAAAAACTCCTTCGCCCCAACGGCTTAATTTTCCCGGCGGACAATATAACTTATTTTATCCCAAATAATAAGCAACTTCAAAATTCAGGACAGCAATCAGTCCTTTACGCAACGGACAGAATACCCGTAGCTCTTGAAGCCGTTGTAGCTCAGTTCTGCAAAGTCGCTGCAGCAGGTCAGGACCACGAAGTAGGCGTCAGCGCTACCATTCTCAGTAGAACTCCAGAAATTGGCGATGTAGCCGTCACTTCCGAAGTAGCCACTGTCGCTCCTTTCACCAGCAGAGTACGCCCAAAAGCCGAAGGCGTTCTCGTTGACGACATTGAGTTGCGCAACCCCGAAAGCTTTGGCCTTGAGTTTCCGACCCGCAATATCTTCTCCGCCCACAGCAGCGATCAAGGTTTCCCATTCGCTCTTGGACGGCACGTGCCAGCCATCGGGGCATACGCCCTGCACGTTGCCCACGCCCAAATCGCATTCGTGACCATAGCCGCACTCGTCCTCGGACTTGCCCATGGCGTAGGCCCACTCGTAGAGCCGACCGCTTGCAACGCAATTGTTGTCGTATTCTTCGTAGCAGTAGCTGCCCTTGGCGGTGGCGTAGTTCAGGTTCTCTGCCATCCACCATTGGTTACCAATTTTTACAGTCTTGTAGGTTTGACCATCACGATCGTCAAGCAAAGTCACATATTCGCAGTTATCGACTATCCACTCCATGCAAGGCGTCGCCAAAGTTACTGAACTTGACGAATACTCGTCATCGCCCGCAGAAAATGAATTACCATTACTATCGCTGGACACATTCGATTTCGCATTGCCGCTGCTAGAGATTGCATTGCCATTACACTCCTCGCAGCGCGAATCGCTAGAATCGGTCAATTTTTTTGTTGAAGATGAACTTACTTGCCCTTCAGCGCTACTCAGGGTCGTAGGATCATCGTCGCTCGGATTTGTGAAATTGCCGCCTTCCCCGCTACACGCCGATAAGAAAACACCCAATACAAGAGAGATTGCCACCACCACGCACAGCTCGTAGCAGGCTCCCTTCGCGTTTGCAATAACATTACGCATAAAAACTCCTTCGCCCCAATGGCTTAATTTTCCCGGCGGACAATATAACTTATTTCATCCCCAATAATAAGCTGCTGCAAAATTCAGGGTAACAATCAATCTTTTACGCAACGGATAGAATGACCGTATTTCTTTGGTCTTTCGGATAACCATCCATCTCTACTGGCGTACCACAAGTTCATGCAATATGCTTGACTAGAATTGCTGTTGTACTCTGCAGAAGTCCAAAAGTATGCGTGTTCTTCAACATCATTAAAGAAACAACTGTCAGGCGGACAGGACATTTGGCCAGCAGGCAGAGCATTAAATCCAAAGGAATCCAATCCTTTATCATCATACCAATCGCCATTTGAATACCAACCACTCTGGGATCTGAGAACTTTCCCCGAAGTCAATTTTCCACCCACGGCATCCATCAGAACACGCCATTCTCGACTATTCGGCAAATGCCAGCCGTTTGGGCAAATACCCGGCACTGTATCAGGAAGAACACATTTCCGCCTATCAGAATTATAACACAACCATTCACTGCTGCAAAAACAGGGTCTTTCAGAATCTGTAGCTATTTTCACCGAATCTATAGCTGCAGTCCAGGTGTAAAGGCGACCATACTTGGAACAACTATCAGGTTCATTATTGTAGCACCAATTACGCTTCAACAAACTAGGAGTCTTCACACTGTCAGCGTAATTCAGGTTCTCCGCCATCCACCATTGATTACCAATCTTTACAGTCTTGTAGGTTTGACCATCACGGTCGTCAAGCAAAGTCCCATATTCGCAGTTATCTTCAGTTTCAGTCTTGCAAGGAGTTGCCAAAATTACGGAACTCGACGAATACTCGTCATCGTCCTCAGAACAGCTACTTGTCTCGGACAGTTTTTCCGAACTACTAGATTCCGTTTTCGTTTCGGACGAACTAGACCGACTAAATACACCTTCATCGCTCAACAAAAGAGAAGATGAAGACAAGGTCACTGAGCCAGCCGAAGTGACCGAACTCGAAGACGAACTCCCCTCCTCTTCGATGCTACTTAATGTCGTAGGTTCATTGTTTTCTGCCGACGCCGAATCGTCACATGCCACCAAGAACGCGACCATGCTCAACACCACAAAAATCTTTTTCATAAAAACTCCTTCGCCCCAATGGCTTATTTTCCCGGCAGAAATATAATTATTTCCTAATTCACTTGTCCCCAAAGGCGATCTGTTTTCTTTCTATATTTCAATCTGAGTTAAACGCGCCTTTCAGGAGCAGTCCATGCCCATCACGAATAAAGCAACCATCACGCAATGGAACGAAGAAAAAGGATTCGGATTCGCCACGGCAAACGGATCTAAATATTTTTTCCATATTTCTGCATTAGGGCATCCCGTACGGTCACCGAAAGTAGGCGACACAATTATCATCAGCAGTTTCGGCAAAACAGAGAAAGGGGCAAGAATCGAGAAAGGCATCCTCGAAGGCGTAGCTTTACGCCAGGAACAGTACCCACGTTACTCATCAAATACCGGCTACCATAAAAAGAACAAATCGCTACGCAGCTTCATGTTCGCGCTATGTGTCATCTTGGCAATCGCATCCGGCATCCATACGTTTGTCAACAAATCGTCGCAAACATCCTTGAGCGACACCCCTATAATTTCAACAAATCAACCAGAAGCACCGTACACCACAAAAAACGAAGTTGCCAAATACATTTGCGAAAACGGGCATCTCCCCTCGAATTACGTGAGCAAAAGCGAAGGGAAAAGGCTCTACGAACAAAAAACTGGCCGCAATTTTACCAAATGGAATTTCAATCCTCTCTCAACGCTCGGCGTGATGATTGGAGGAGATTATTTCGAAAACCGCGAAGGATTATTGCCCCAAGGGACTTGGTACGAAGCCGATGTTGATTATTTCGCAAGCAACCGTGGTACGAACCGCCTCGTCTATAGCAGCGGTTGTAACATCTATTACACCAGCAACCACTATAACTCCTTCAGCAAGATTGTATTTGAAGATTGACTTGGAAATAGTGAAGAAGTTTGAACCGTACAAGTTCTTTTACCCCCAATCAGTCCTTTAGGCAACGGACTGAGAAACCGAAGTCCTTTGTGAGGTAACCCAGGATCGCAAAGTCGGCGTTGAAATATAGGTTCATGACGTAGGCGTAGTTCTCATCCTCCTGCGTGGCACTCCAAAAGAGGGCATTGTTGCCAGCACCATAAAAACCGACATCATCGAAGTAGCTAAGGCCACCAGCAGGCAGCGCGGCAAAGCCGAATGTATCCTCGTTGGTGATGTCGTCATACGCTTTCCAGCCATTCTGCGCCTTGAGTTTCCGGCCTGCGGTGAATTCTCCACCCACTGCGGCGAAAAGGATTCCCCATTCGTCATAGGTCGGCACATGCCAGCCGTCGGGGCACACGCCTTGCTCGTTATCCGCACCCAAGTTGCATTTGTGAGCATAGCCACACTCATTCTCTGACTTGCCTACGACCGTCGCCCAAGTGTAGAGGCGGCCGTAGGTGGCGCAATCGCCTTTTGTCTCGCCACTTCCACCACCGCACCAACTGTTTTCCATTTCGTAGTTCAGGTTCTCCGCCATCCACCACTGAGCACCAATTTTTACAGTCTTGTAGGTTTGACCATCGCGACTGTCTTTTAATTCGCCATATTCGCAGTTGTCTTCAGTTTCTGTTTTGCAAGGAGTTGCCAAAGTTACTGAGCTCGACGAAGACTCGACCTCATCCGCAAAACCATTGCTCGATTCAGGCTGATTCTCCGAACTACTTGACTCCGCTTTCTTTTTGGACGAACTAGACCCATTGACCTCTTTACCATTGCTCGTGTTAGAAGACGATGACAAATCACCTTCCTTTTCAATCTTTTCTGAAGATGAAGATTTGCCATCAAAATCATCACTAGAAACCGTCGGCGTAGAACACGCGGCAATGAAAGCCGCAATGATAAGGGCGAAAGAGATTATAGAGCCCGTTTTAAGCAAGTTCGTAATGAGATGTTTTCCGCTGTTATTCATATGGAATAATATAATTATTCCCTAATCCACTTGTCCAAAAAGGCCATTTGCTCGGCGGTGTGGAACCAGTGTTCGCCGCCGTCCATTATGGTCAAGGGAGCTCCAATTTTCTGGGCGAATTCGCGCATCATTTCTAGCGAGGTCAGGTTGTCATTCGAGCCGTACAGAATTTTCGTCGGGATGAGCCACTTGAAGGGATTTTCACGCACGTAGCACAGGTATTCCCAAGAAAGCGTTTCTCCGAAATTCGTGGGCACAGTTTTCTTTTCGCGAAGTTCCTCTTCGGAAACTCCCGTCCACGTCATCATGTCGCAAATCAGTTTTTCCATGTTGACTATCGGCGAAATAAAGTAGGCCTGTTTGATGGGCTTATCAGCCAACGCATTCATCGAGAAGAACGCCCCGATGCTATTTGCAACAAGGGTCACTTCGTCATAGTCCGCCGCGACAGAATCAAAATATACCGGGAATTTCTTCTTGGCATCCCACGGGGTTTCGGCCTTGTAATCGAACCCGAAAACATCGGCATCAGGGAACAGGCTCTTGTAATGCAGCGCCTCATCGGCGTTCCCGCCCTTCCCGTGCACATAAATGACAAGGGGTTTCATTCGCTACCCTTCCAATTTCCAGCCACAATCGTTGTGGTAAATCATCTGGCGGGTCATGCCGCCATCGATGCAGATGTTTTCGCCGGTAATAAAGCCGGCCTTGTCGCTCGCGAGATAAAGCACCATGTTCGCGATGTCCAAGGGGTTCCCGACGCGGCCTGCGGGCTGTTGCGTGGCATCGGGGCCTTCGTAGACCTTGAAATCCGTATCGATCCAGCCCGGCGAAATCGAGTTCACACGCACACGGCCCGCAAAGCTTACGGCAAGCGCATGCGTGAGGGCTGCGATCCCGCCCTTCGCCGCCGTATAGCTTTCGGTTTGCGGTTGGCTCATGCGGTCGCGACTCGAAGAAATGTTTATAATGCTCGCACCCGGTGCAAAATGCGGTGCGAAAAGTTTCGCGAGATAGAACGGGGCCGTCACGCCGACCGCCAACGCATAGCTGAATTCCTCGTAACTGCACTCGTCAATGCCCTTCATCAGCGGGAGTGCATTATTGACCAGCACTTCCACATGGCCATATTTTTCAATCACGAACTGCGCAAACTTTTCGAGGACATCCTTTTTCGACAAGTCCCCCACAAAGCAGGGATTCTCGCGAATGTCGATGTAGGCGACCTTCGCGCCCTCTTTCTCGAATTCACTCACGACAGTCGCACCTATCCCGTGCGCCCCGCCCGTCACCACGACCACTTTATCTTCAAACGATTTCATGAGAGAAAATATACACTAAAACACACCGAAGCGCACGCCCCAACTTGACGCACAAGCCGCATTATCCTATTCTTTCCGAAAATGCTCCAATTTTTCGACGTCACAAAAAATTCTCCATGGTTGCCGCAGGTCAAGGCGCTGTACGAATCGGCGTTCCCGGCAAACGAGCGGATTCCTATAAAGCATTTGCTTGATAACAAAATCAAGCGGGAATTTTGGGCGTTTTTCGATGGAGATGTGTTCTGCGGTTTTTCAAATTCCATTTCACACGGCGACGTCACGAACATCGTCTATTTTGCGGTCGTGCCCGAACTGCGCAGCCGCGGGTACGGCTCGAAAATTCTGCAGGCCATCCGCAAGCAACACCCCGACACGCGCATCGTCGTCGATATCGAAGTCGAAGAAGATTCCAAGGACGCCGAGGAACTCGAACGCAGAAACCGCCGCCGCGATTTTTACTTGCGCAACGGCTTTGACGCAGCACCCGTCGAATACCACTGGCAGGGCGAACACTACCGTCTACTCAGCGCAGGAGGCACCGTCACTGACAAAGAATTCCGCGATTTCTGGAAAGAAATTCTCAAGGACATTCCTGGAGCAAAATATCCGTAACCTAGACACAATAAAATGATGTCAGGCTTTTTTATTAATCTTTCAAGCAGCGAACAGATACACCAAGATTCTTAGCGACATCATTACCAATCACGTGGTCATTATCATAGCGGAAATACGCATCGCTCACCTTGCCAGAATCTAGTTCCGTAGAACTGAAGAAGTACGCATATTCATACATATAGTTATACCCGCCCTTGGCGTATCTGAAGCCTGCAGGAAGTATCGAAAAGCCGAATGCATCCGTACTAGAGTTGCGTTTCCAATCAGTAGTATCCTTTAGATACTTGCCACTAAACATGAATCCACCAACCGCCGCATACAATGTATTCCAGTCAGTCGAATCCGGCAAATGCCACCCCTTGGGGCAAACGCCTTGAACACTTCCCGAAGACCGCGAGCAGACTTTTCCATAACCGCATCCCTTACCCTTTTCGCCATACAGCCCAGCACTATCCATGGCAGCACTCCATAAATAGAGACGGCCATACTTTTCGCAACCGGAAGGACTGTCGTCATAACAAAAACTGCTGGAATCCTATTCACTTGTAGGTTGCAGGTACGCGAAATTCAAGTTCTGAGCCATCCACCACTGGTCACCAATTTTCACCGTCTTGTATATTTGTCCATCACGTTCATCCGTCATCGTTCCATATTCGCAATTGTCTTCCTCTACTGTTTTACATGGAATTGCATAAGTCACCGATTCCAAATATCCCGATTCGTCAAGCAAAGATTCATCATCCTTAATGCAGCGAATACTATTTGCAGGGGTCACTGCAGCCGATCGGGAAACACCGCCATTATAGTAGTAAGTGGTAATCTGGGTCGGCAGGCCAAGGTCGTTTCGTGACGAAGTCCAAAAATTAGCTTCTTCCCCTTCATGCTGGTATTCAATCTCGGAGCCAACGCTTCCACCCGCAGGGAGCGCCGTAAACGAGAATCCATCAATTCCATTGCCATCGTCTTTCCAGCCAGAAGTCGATTTAAGCTTCCAGCCAGCCCTATGCAATCCATTTAATGCATCAATCAAGACGAACCATTCCGTTTCATTTGGAAGGTGCCAACCTTCGGGGCAAATACCGCGCACAGGATATCTCAGCACGCAAGTCTTCTCAGGGTCACATCCCTTGCCAGCAATGCCAAAAGTTCCTGCACTATCAATCGCCGCACCCCACGGATACAGACGGCCGTACTTTTCACAATTTTCAGGAGAATTGTTGTAGCAAAAACTACTGGAATCCCGGCTTTCCGTCGACAGTAGATAAGCATAGTTCAGATTCTCAGCCATCCACCACTGGTGACCAATCTTCACCGTCTTGTAGGTTTGTCCATCACGGGCATCGACAAGCAAGTCATGCTCGCAGAAGTCCCCTGCTTCCGTCTTGCATGTTTTCGTCAGAATCTCTTCCGATAATTCAGCACCATTCCGCTCTTGATCATCTTTAAGACAACGGACAGAATAGGCCTCGCTCTTAAAATTTGAATTGGACACGTAAGCGGTATCATAGCCGTAACGTAAACCCATATTGAGGGCAATATAATTGGTGGACGGATTCGCACTCCAAAAATAGGCACGGAGACCACGATCTTCATACTTTTTGTTGCTATTCCTATATCCTGCAGGCAAAGCCGTAAACGAGAAAGAATCTATACCATTATTGATACTATCCCAACCCGTTGTCGACTTGAGAGTCATTCCAGCGACATATTTGCCACCTGCAGACGTAAACAATTCCTCAAATTCGTCATAAGACGGCAAATGCCACCCTTCGGGGCAGACTCCGCGTACCGTTCGATCCACCCCATAGTGGGATGCATAACCGCAGCCTTCCCCCCCCATACCAAAGAGCGTCGCACTGTCCATCGCGGCACTCCACAGGTACAAGCGTCCATATTTCTTGCAATTCTCAGGCGAATCCTCATAACAAAAACTGCTGGAATCCAATTCACTTGTAGGTTGCAGATATGCATAATTCAAGTTCTGCGCCATCCACACCTGATTGCCAATTTTAACGGTCTTATAGATTTGACCATCACGGGCATCCATAAGGCAATTGCTTTCCTCATTGCAGCCGCTCTTTGAATTAGATGATTTCACAGAACCGCTACTAGAGCCATTTGATACCCCCGAAGATGAGGATCCGGAACTTTGCAAGGCCGACGACGGACGGTCTTCTGGCAAGTTCGTCGCAGAATCGCCATCATCACCACAACCAGCCAAAAATACAGCACAAAGAATCAGTCCTAATCCACAGACTCTCATACATTCTTCTCCATTTATATTAAGCACCTATATTCCAGCACTTTTTTTTCGACAACAAATATAGAATGAACGCTTTTTTATTTTAGTGTCCGAATCAACGAATCTAGACGTTTCGTCATATGTTCGGCGCCTTTGTAAGATAGATGATCGAAATTCATCGCCATCTCGTCATCATAATCGTGATCGCCCATCTTATTTTCGTCCATCAGCCTGAAGTGCGGATATTTTTTTTCAAACTGGTACAATTTGTCAATCATCTTGATAGCGACCGAGCGGCGTAAACCATATCTACCGAAAGCCCCTGTTTCTTTGTAACTGGGCGACTGCGGGAATAAAATTCCAATGAGATAGATGTTCTTTTCTTCGGCTTCCTTGATCATGTTTTCAATATTTTCAAGCAAGAAATCGTCTAGATTTTCAATGGCATCCATGTATGTCGTATCCGCTTGAACAATATTCCCCTCCCATCCGCCGATATGAACGCGTCTGAAGCCAAGTCTCTGCTGTTCAAATTTTCTATTCTCTTCATTTTCGCCGTAGGAATCTCTAGTGAGTTCATACAGACCTTCAGGATATCCATCACTCCAAAAATCATGGGATTCATCATAAACGAACCCTGGCGACAGAAGGAAAATACTGTTCCAATAACTCGGTGAACTGAAATAACGCATAAACAAAATGTCCAAATCGAACGAGACTACACCTACTTTTAACTTGGGCAAAAGATTGTATCCGTAATTCAATATAATTTTCTGCGCGACACCCAAATCTACAGCAGGATTCGCCGCATTAATCGAGAAAATTCCAGATCCGGATTCATTTAGAAAGGTTGGATCTATTCCGGCCCACGGCCTTGACGAACCCGAAATCAGTACGTTAATCGAGTCGCGATAACGGTAAAGCAGCTCCAAATCATAGCGAGTGTACATAGGGCTCATATCGCCTGTAAACGGCGAATTCAGTTCGTACATACCGGCGCTGTCCAAATTTAGAGTAGTCTCAAAATTTTGAGGCGTTCCAATCCACAGATTAGGATGCCATAATTCGGCGCCACCAGCAAGTTCCACGATGTTTGAATCCTTCGTATTCACCAAGGCAATTTTCGAATGCTCGCCATTTGCAGTAGTCAGGGTTGCGACAGCAAGATGTCCGCTGCGATTCGCCCATTCCACATGATCAAAAGAGTAGCCTTTGGGCGAAGGAATCATCTTTACAAGATTGCCTGAACTATCTGCAATCAGAATCTGTTCATGCGTGGAATATTTTTCCCCCGCAAATTCATTTCCTGTTTTACCACCAAAGTCAAGGAACAAAGTCTGTTTAGTCGAATCAGAAAGCGATACATTGCAGGCCTGTTCGCCATTATACCAAACCTTATTTTTCCCCTTTACATTCGCCCGCAGCAGCTTCGCCCCAGAAACGGCAAGATTTCCATCGGTACTAACCCCGCCATTGAACGCCCCATCAAAAATTTTTCGTGGAGTTCCAAATTTTCCATCTGAAAAGGATACGCTCCATGTAGAAGATTTCTTCCAAGTTCCCTCGTCAGAATTATTCTCCGTACTTGTCACATAAACGATTTCAGTATCCGCATCGACAATTCGCCATCGCGGAATCGCGGCACTTTTCACATCCAGCTTAATTTTCGTCGAATCTTCGGCATCTAGGCGGCGCACATAAAGTTCAGATGTTCCTGAAACGCCTTCGAACATTGTCGAAAAAGCAACAAAGTTTCCATCGGGCGATATTACAGGATGATAGGCATCAATAGAATCTTCGATTTCCTTGACGACAGGCGTTCCGTTAACAAAATTCACGTAGGAGATATTTCCGGTTTCATCATTACGAAAAACGATTTTATTATGGTATGTATCCGTAATTTTCTTCAACCGCGAAGAATTTGTCAAAACGCTGATCGGTTTAGATGCAATTTTTCCTTTTGAATTCATCCAAACGGCATTGGGGATTTTCCCGAAGGCAAGACGGAAACCGACATAGTCTGCCCTGGTTGACGAAGTTACTGTATAAACATCGGTTCTATTTTCTATCGCTATAGCAGAAGCGGAGCTGCGGAAACTACCGCCTTTCAGTACACGTTCTCCAATATTTCCACCATCAGGAGCACCCGTAAAATTCGCCACGATCGTATCACGGAGCGCACCCTTCCAATCGTTCACCCATTCCATGGCATTTCCAGCAAAATCACAGAGTCCAACATCCTGGACGGTCTTATCAACTGCGGTACAGGGCTTATGCAACTTAAAATTCGAATTTTCAGCATTCCAGTCACTTTGCGGATTCCAATTTTGCAAAGCGGACAAAGTCCATTCAGCCTCGGTAGGAAGCCGATAGGCATCGACTTCTGCATGGAATGCGTAACCGACGAGATTCGTACAATGTCCTTCGGAGTCAAGGATTTTTTCTGTATAAGTGTAAGCAGTATCTAATTTTTCTTTCTTACTTTTCTTGTTAGCGAAAAGAACAGCATCAAAGAACGTTACATTCGTTATAGGGAGTTCTCCATTTTCACATTTAACGTCCTTGACCATCTTGCTAAATTCGTCACAGGTCACTTCATGCTTGTCAATTGAAAAATTGTAGGTAAAATTAGCAGTTAAATTCGCCTCTAGTTTAACGGAGAATCCTTTTGCCTGAAGAAGCTTCATTCCCGAATGATGTTCATCATCTTCCATTACCAAATCTAGTTCTTCCTGTGAAGAAGAACCTTTATCGGAATTACACGCAACGAAAAACGCCGCAATCGCACAAATCAACCACTTTTTACAATTCATCTTACATTCCGATATAATTCAGGAATACCGTTTTAAACAAAATATAATATTTGCCACCATGTCATGAATGATAAATGACTTACAGGGACCATTTTATAAGCAAAGAAAAGCTATAATTGATAAAGACCGTTGAAAACAATCATCCTTTACGGGAGCCAAGCTACAGGACAAATCTATGCGTTTTTCCATACCCACGGATATCTATGTTGAAAAGGACTGCGTAAACAACCACGCGCAAAACCTGCTTGCGATTGGGAAACGCGCGTTCATCATGACGGGACATTCTTCTGCAAAGAAAAACGGTTCCTTGAACGATGTCACCGCCGTTCTGGATGCGGCCCACGTGCCGTACCAGGTTTTTGACCAGGTCGAAGAAAATCCGTCCACCGATACCGTGGGGAACGCCGCACAGCAGGCCCGCGAATTCGGCGCCGATTACATCATCGGCATCGGGGGCGGCTCCGCCATCGACGCGGCAAAATCAGTTGCATTGCTCCTTGCAAACCCGAACGTCGACGCGAACAACTTGCACAAGGCTCCCGAAAAGCCACTCGGCCACGTGCCTGTCGTTGCCGTACCGACTACCTGCGGAACGGGTTCCGAAGCAACGCCGGTCTCCATCATCACGAACCACAAGATTCACCTGAAGAAGAGCATTCCGCACCGCATTTTCCCGGCGCTTGCGCTTGTCGACGGCAAGTACCTCGCCTCGGCCAAGAAGACGCTGATTATCAACACCGCGGTCGATGCGCTCGCCCACATGGTCGAAAGCATCCTGAACGTCTATTCCAGCGCGTTCAACCGCATGTGCCCGGAATACGGCCTCAGACTCTGGGGCGAATTCAAGGACGCACTCCTTTCTGACATCCCTGTCAACGAAAACCTTTATGAAAAGCTCATGCTCACCTCGACTATCGCGGGCATGTCCATCGCGCACACAAGCACAGCTGTACCGCACGGCATGAGCTACGACCTCACGCTGCATCAAGGCGTCCCCCACGGCCCCGCCGTCGGCTACTTCCTCGCCGCCTACGTGGAAGTCTGCGAAAAGAAGGTCCCCGAAGATGTCAAGCGCATTTTGGCACTCCTCGGCCTCGCAAGCACCGCCGATTTCTCCGAAATGCTTGACAAACTCATCGGAAAATGCAAGGTTTCTCGCGAAATGCGCGACCAATTCGCTGCCGCCATGAAGGTGAACCGCTCCAAGCTCGACCTTGTCCCCGGCGGAATCACCCCCGAAGAAGTCGACTATATTTACGACAAATCGCTCGTCGTAGAATAGAATTTCTTCGTCGGCACAGCCGGCGTTTTTACGGAAAATGTTACACCGACAAAATCCGTAAATCCGAAAATAAAGAAAGAAAAAATTATTTCATTTGAAAGTTAGACACGGGTATAAATTTTTCTAAATTTGCCGCCCGTGATTAAAAATCTTATTCTGTCTATTTACTCTGGCCTCTGCATCGGCCTTGGCGGCACCGCCTACCTTTCTTGCGACAACAAGATTCTAGGATCCTTCCTTTTCGGACTCGGGCTGTTTACCATTTTGAATTTCGGCTTCAACCTTTTCACGGGCAAAGTCGGCTATTTCGTCAACAACAAGCCTAGCTACTGGGGATTCCTCGGAATCGTATGGCTCGGCAACTTTATCGGGACATTCCTCTTTGCAAGAATGATTGCGGTCACGCGCTACGGTGCAACCCTGCAAGCCAAGGCAAGCGCTCTCTGCCTCGTCAAGGACGGCGACAGCATCATAAGTCTTCTCATATTGGGCATTTTCTGCGGCATGCTCATGTTCATTGCCGCCGATGGTTACAAGAGCATCGAGAACCAGGTCGGAAAAGTCGTTGTCGTTTTTCTCCCGGTCATGGTCTTTATTCTGAGCGGATTTGAGCACTGCATCGCCGACATGTTCTACTTCTCGCTCGCCGGTGATTTTTCAGCACTGATGCTTAAGTCCCTGATTGTGATTACCGTTGGAAATTCCATTGGCGGCGGAATTATTCCGCTGGCAAGACGCTAATCCATCTTTATTTTGTAGCCATCATCGGGGTGTAGCCAACCATCGATGAACGACTTCTTGTAATTCTCGGGCGAGTCCGTAAGCTTGATGGCAGACCCGAGATACAGCAAGATTATCTTTTTGGCATGTTCACGAGCGCGACGTTTTAGCTCAGAGCCATTTTCTTCTTCATATTTCTTTTGCTCGGCAATAAAGAACTGCTTGAAGTCTTCAAACTTAATATCGTTGAACCATCCGCTTTTTTCCCAAAAGACCTGAATGCTTTCGAAATCAATGCTATGGCTCAAAATTTTAGGTTCAGGCAAATAGATTAGAATCGTTTTCGTAATAGGATCCACATTAATATTGATATCTTTCAAATCGTAACCCAGTTTGACATCCCCCTGGTAAATCAGCATAAGTTCCTTGACAGACTTGTTAATCCGCCAATCAGGCATGTACTTCAAGAGAACCTTCGCATCTTGGTAATTTGCATTTTTCCTGTAATGGTGATGGAGGGTTGCCAGTTCAGAGATTTCATTGATTTGATGTTCTATGTACGCACTGGTTATTTGGGGGCCATTGGAATTTGCCTCCATTTTTTTCACGACGAAAAGAGTTGTCACAACCGTTACACACAGGAGAACAACAAGTGCCACCATTTTCAAAGCTAATTTCACTGTTAACCTCCTTTAGACAAGTTCTCCGTCATTACGATAATATAATTTCACAACGATAACAAATCAACATTTTATGCAATATTTTTTAGGAACCCATCAAATAAAGTATATTTTAATACAAAGGAGCTTTCACAATGAGCGAAAGAAATACTGACGATATCGAAAAAATCTGGATGAAGAGGATTCGTAATCTGGCCGGCTTTATGGGAATGATTCTCCCCTGGGTTTCCTTAATCGGAGCCATACTCGTAGCCCGTACAAAAGGCATTCCTGATGGTTTTTGGGGGGACCTTTCCATTTCGGAGACATATTACGTGACACCCCCTCTGGTGGGAATCCTGACAACAGCGTCAGTCATTTTGATGTGCTATAAGGGCTACAACCTGAAAGACCATGTTATTTCTGCCCTGGCAGGCTTTTTCGGATTGATGATCGTCATATTCCCTTGTAACTGTCCCGCCGCAAGCGACATTGTCGGATTTTTCCAATTACCCGTCAAGATTTCACACATAATCCACAGCACCTCTGCCGTTGCCTTCTTTCTCCTTTTGTCATACATGAGCCTCTTCCAGTTCACAAAGGGCGCAGACACATCTAACAAGCATATCAAGAATATCATTTTCAGGATTTGCGGAATTGGCATGTTGTGCTCCCTAGCCTTGATGCTCATTCCCATTGACTTCGTCGCCAAAATCTTTATTGTAGAAGCAATCGCCCTAACCTTCTTCGGAGTAAGTTGGCTTATCAAGGGTGAAGTTTTCGGCATTTTGTCAGACGACAAATCGTAATACATGATTCTTCGGAAGCCCGATTTTTATGACCAGTTCAAGTGTATCGCCTCGCGATGCACGGACACTTGTTGCGTTGGCTGGGAAATCGATATTGACGAGGCGACACAAGAGGTTTACCGCAAGGTGGCGGGAGCCTTTGGCGAGCGGCTCCACGCAAATATTGAAGACGGGCATTTTAAATTACTCCCCCACGACCGCTGCCCGTTTTTAGACAAAGACAACCTCTGCGAGGTTTACCAGCACCTGGGCGAAGACGCCCTGTGCGATATTTGCACCGAGCATCCGCGATTTGTCGAAGTCTACGGGGACATTATGGAGCGGGGGCTCGGGCTCTGCTGCGAAGAAGCTGCACGTTTGCTGCTTGAAGGCGATGGCCCGTTGGCCTTTACCAGCGAAGAAAGCAACGAGCCCGAAGACGAATTGGATGACGATGACCGCGAAATCCGCGACCAGGTTCTCGATGAACGCGAATGGATGTTCGAAACGCTTGCCGACCAAGGCTTGCCTTTCGCCGAGAGACTCTACAAAATTTTCGGCTATACGGGCGAGAATCCGTTTACGCCGTTTGAAAGTGCGAATGCCATGTTCGAACTTTTGACGAAACTCGAGAGCTACGGCCCCGATTGGGACGCAGCCCTTTCGCGCATCAAGCCTCGAATTGAATCTGGCGAACCGATTGTAGACCAAGGGTTCTTTACCGAAAACGAAAGTGCGCGACTGCTCACCTACTTGATTTACCGCCATTACGCCAAGTGCCTTTTTGAAGGCCGCGAGCAGGGCAAGCGACAATTCGCGCTTTTATTCTGGAACCTGGCCCGATTCTTTACCAAGGAACTTGCAGGTTCGAATTCCGCTGTCACACCTAGCCCGCGGACCAACACAAAAATAAACGCGGTCAAGATTCTTTCGAAGCAGCTGGAATACTGTCAAGAAATTATGGAAATCGTCGAGATTTCTCTGGACGAATAAAAGCTAGGCCGCCAGGCGGTCCTTGTCCATCACGTGCTTACGCCACTTGCCGCTCTTCCAGCGCAACCAGAAAATCACCGGAGCCGTACTGTACACGGCAACGACCGTGATCCAGGCGTATTGAGCCGGAAGGTGGAAAATGTAGGCCGCCACGTACAGGGCGCCCGCCACGCACCAGTTCATAATGGCACACGCGAACATGACCCACACAGTATCGCCCGCACCGCGAAGCGCACCCGCATAAATCACAAGCAGGACTTCCACAAAAATGTAGAAGGTCGCAATCCGCAACATGAATATGCTCATAGGCCGCGCTGCAGCGAAAATGGCAAGCGCCTCGGCAGAAGCTTCAGCCGCATCGGGCTTAAAGATGTCCGTGAGTATGCCCGGTAAGAATATAAAGAAAACGCCCATCAGCAAGGAATATCCCCAGCCGAGTTTGAGGCCGGAATAAGTCGAACGCGTTGCCGCGGCACCGTCGCGCGCCCCCACGTAACGCCCCACGAGGCTCGTAGACGCCACTTCAAGGCCCATCAGCGGAACGTAGGCCACCATGTCCCAGTTGAACATGACCGAAGAAGCCGTTGCCGATTCGGGCCCAAGCGCATGGAACATGAGAATCAGGAGCTGGAACGCCGCCATGTTCAGGCACATTTCGACACCAGAGGGAATGCCTTTTTGCAAGAGTTCCTTGGTCAGGGGCCAACTGAATGCAAACGCATAACGGGTGCGGAAACGGTCGTGGCAATTTTTACCGAAGAATTTCGCAAACAAAATCACTGTCGAAACCAGGTTCCCGATCAAGGTGCCATAAGCAGCACCCGCCACGCCCAAAGCAGGAATCGGGCCAAAGCCGTAAATCAAGAAGAAGTTGCAGACGACATTCACGAGCATGCCCACGAAAGCAGCCTTCATCACGATCTTGGTTTCGCCGATACCGCTAAAGAAACACGGAGCCGCATTGCGCACCAAGTTAATGATGCCGCCGAACATCAGAATATTAAAGTAGGTCTTTTGATACTGCAGCTGGTCTGCCGGCAAGTGTTCCATTCCAAATGCTACATGACCCAGCGGAATCGTGAGGTACAAAAGCGGGACCGAAATAAGCGACAGGTAAACCGCCTGCATAAACACGCGGGCGCAATCCCAGCGCTTTTTGCCACCCAGACGCTGCGCCACCATAGCGGTCGTGTAACTGATGGCACCGGTAAAGAACATGGTGAGTGCAAGCTGCACCGCTCCCGCCCCAAGTGCCGCATTCATTTCGGCAGGGCCAAGCTTCGAAAGGAACAGGCGGTCGATAAAAGTCATGATCGTGTCGAAAGACATCGACATGAGCATGGGAAGTGCCACCACGAGCACATCCTTCACATCGCCGTTTTTCTTGAATTTAGACGGTCTGTAGAACTTATTGAGTATCGCGTCGACCATATTGGGCGACAAATATAGAAATTTTTACAATTTATGCAAGTTTCTATCGAGCAACACTTTCCAGTTTCTTTTTTAAGGTTGAAAGGACTTCTTTCTTTTCGGTATCAGGGCGAGCATGGAGGCTACCTGTATACAGGGCATCGACAAGCCCGTTTGAAAGCGCTTCGGATGCCTTGCCCTGGTCGCCCAACTTTTTTACCTGGAGTTGGATTCCTTCGCTAGAAAGCGAAGCCGACACTTTTTTCAGCGTTGATTCATCTTCTGCGTTTACGACGCCCACCGTCACGGTCACTGCCGTCACTTCTTTTTTGAGGGTTGCATGCTTACGGGCGCAACAGTCAAATCGAGCCGCAGCAAAAGAACTTAATAAAGCACATAATAAAAGTATTTTTTTCACACCCCCCCCCCCTAGAAATCGAACATAACTTCGACGCCGAATATCAGAGAAGGATCGTTTTTATTGCCTTCGGACGGCCAATCTTTATCGTCAGGGATGTCGGCAAGAACCATCGAGATAATATTTATTTTGTAACCGGGAACATTAAAGTAGAACCGTCCACCGACGCGCCACGATTGCAAATCTTCATCTTTGTCTAAAGTATTCGTATGGTATTCAAGAGGGATACCGATACTTAAGGATTCCAGCAAGGCTACGCTCGGTTCTACCGCTGCAAAAAAGTATTCCGGACGAGTCGTCATCTCTAAGAAAGTTCGCTCGGGATCATCAATAATCGCATAGAACAGAGAACCAATTATGCAAAATCTCGAAAATTCAAACGACGGTTCAGCCAAGAATACATGATTCGATACCGCATCATCGCTAGCCAAGAAGACCGAATGAAAGCCGTATAATCCATGCAAGGCAAAATGTTCCGACGAAAGCGAAATATCTAGCCCAGCATAAAGTTCATTAAAATCCTTTCGCTGATAGCTTTTGTAATCGGCATAAGGGCGAAATACCTGGCCTGCAATTTCAAGATCGTAAGCGGCATGAATTTCGTACGTAAGACCTTCTTTGCAATCCATTCCCATGTATTCGCCGAACATATAGTGGTAATAGCAACTTTGGTCGTTACTTCCGCTACCAAAGCCGGCATCGAGTTGCAAGCCATTCCACAAGAATTCAACGCCGCGAATAGACTTTTGCCTTATGCCCGCCGCATCGTCCCGAGGGTCGCCAAAATCATAATAATTTTTGAACAGACCTTCGAAATAATTTAAATCGCCAATACGAAAAGCCAAGTGTTCAGAAGGCGCATATTGAACATAAGCTCCGTTAAAAACGACAGTCGGGTGCACAGGATCCATGGTCGCATCATCGCCCATATCCATGCCTTCCATATCCTCCATTCCATCCATCGCCATTCCCATCGCTTCAATTTCGAGCCATGCAGACCAACGATCGTTAAAACGGACATCGAAATCCAAGTCTAGCATAGATTCATAACGATGCACGACGTTTGATTCATCGGTATTCCAGTCGGCATAAGCGTGAACCATAATCATTCCCGAAAGATCCAGCTTAGGACGCTCAAAGGCAAGCGACAAACCGACTAATAGAAGGACATATAGTAATATTTGTTTATTCATACAAATAAATTCTGGCACCCGTAACGCAACTTGTTACTTTTTCAAACTCTTAATAAATTCGTCGATATAACCCGTTACCGTTTTCACGTCTTCGGCAGAGCCCCAATGGGTATTGTGATCGGCACCTTCGACTTCGTGGAACACAACACTTTTTGCTCCAGAAAGTCCCTTTTGCAAAGTCTTCTGAGATTCGTTATCGAACAAGGCATCCTTGGTGCCCCATATAATTTGAACATCGGTCGCAATCGAAGAAAGGCGCTTGGTATTATCAATTTTCAAAAGATTCTTGACCAGGTATTTCCACACATAGTAGGGAACTTGTTTCAGGTGTTCCAGATTGGCAGCCTGGAAATCCTTATCCGGATTCGTGCTGTAGCCCCACGCCTGAATAAAGCTTTCAGGGAGTTTCTGGGTCGAATCGTATGCATAAATGCCATCGAACGATTCATCGTCGGTACCGTTCACAAGCCAATCCAGCGTGGCATTTTTCTTGTCGACCGAAGCGCCCGAGCCAATCAAGGTAATCGAAGAAACAAGCTCTGCATTCGTGATGGATAATTCCTGAGCAATAAAGGCTCCAAGCGAATGTCCCACAATGTGTACTTTTTTCAGGCCAAGTTTTTCGACAAAGGCTGCTATATCGCTTGCAAGTTCAGCAACGGAATACGAAGATTCATCAATCGGCTTGTCCGTTTTTCCATTGCCGCGGTATTCGGGTACATAAACGCGATAGCCTTTTTTGGCAAGCGACGGTGCCACCTGCGACCAAGAAACCCGACCATCGGTAAGTCCGTGAATCAATACGACCGGAGTTCCCTTTTCATCACCCGTCACTGTATAGGCCAAATGTATTCCCGTTGCAAGGTCAACCGATTTTTCTGTCCAGTCGACATTCTGGTATTCGGCAAAGCTCTTTGTCGTAAAGGTATTGTTCTTTCCCATAAAATGATGCCCGTTCACCTGAGCTTCATCTTCAAAGGCATAGACATCCGTATTGCAGCTCCCCACATGAACAACATCAGCACTTCCCGAAAAATCGACACGACCAGAACGCTTGATGAGCAAATTTCCGGTCACCTTGACATTCTTTAGGACCGTTGCACCTGGCGTTGTCGTAGAAACCGTCAGCACCCCATTGATTGTTGTATCTTGCAAGAAAATGAATCCATCCTGGATATCTTCATCTCCAAGCGTCAGGTCACCGGCGCTAGGTGCTTCCATATGATGGCCATGGTGCTCTTCGTGGGAAGTTTCTTCTTCGTGAGAAGATTTTTCTTCGGGGGCGCTACTTGAATCATCAGAGCAAGCGGCAAAGAAAAGTGTAGAAGCAAGAAGTGCTGCCGAGAATAAAGCAAAATTATTATGAATTGTCATTGAAGCCTCCGTTTGTATTCGTTTTAAATCGGGCTCAATATTAGATTTTACGGAGGTTTACGTCCAATACTATTTTTTCATGGCAATTGATAGCTTTTTTCTATAACAAGTTCATTTTATCGTGAGCAAACGGCTTACCTCAAATTCAAAGTCCAAGCAAGAAATTACTATATTTGACCCACTATGTTTTCACAGCTGACTGACTCTCTAGAATCTACTCTCAAGAACCTGCGCGGGCAGGGCAAGCTCACCGAAGAAAACGTCGCCGAATCGCTGCGCGAAGTGCGCCGCGCATTCCTTGAAGCCGACGTGAACTTCAACGTGACCCGCGACTTCGTTAAGGCCGTCAAGGAAAAGGCCATGGGCTCCGAAGTGCTTACCTCGGTGACTCCCGGTCAGCAGATTGTGAAAATCATCCACGACGAACTCGTGGCCGTGATGGGTGGCGAAACCAAGGAAATCAACCTTTCCGCTCCGGCTCCGGTAGGCATCATGATGGCAGGCCTGCAGGGTTCCGGTAAGACGACTTTCGCCGGCAAGATTGCCCTTTGGATGCGCAGCAAGAAAAAGCGCAAGCCCCTTCTGGTGGCCGCTGACGTATACCGTCCCGCCGCTATCAAGCAGTTGCAGGTGCTCGGCAAGTCCATCGGCATCCCCGTTTATGACGAAGGCCAAGGCGATCCGGTGGAAATCATCAAGCACGGTTACCAGTACGCCAAGGACAACGGTTTTGATTTAGTCATTTACGATACCGCAGGCCGCTTGCAAATCGACGAAGAGTTGATGCAAGAACTCGAAAAGGCCAAGGAAGCTGTTCACCCCGACGAAATCCTGTTCGTGGCCGACGCCATGATCGGTCAGGAAGCTGTGAACGTAGCCGAAACCTTCTGGCAGCGTCTCTCGTTTACGGGTGTGTGCCTTTCCAAGATGGATGGCGACACCCGCGGCGGTGCAGCGCTTTCCATCAAGAAGATGACAGGCGTGCCTATCTGCTTTATCGGTGTCGGTGAAAAACTTTCGGATATTGAACTTTTCCACCCCGACCGTATGGCCAGCCGAATCCTCGGCATGGGCGACGTGGTCTCCCTCGTGGAAAAAGCCCAGCAGGTCATCGACGAAAAAGACGCCAAAGACCTGAAGAAGAAGATTCTCAACAACACCTTCGACCTGAACGATTTCTTGAACCAGTTGCGTACTATCAAGAAGCTCGGCCGCATCAAGGACATTCTGAGCCTGATTCCGGGTCTGAACAAGCTCCCCATCGACCAGATTGACGAAAAGGAACTCGTTTACGTAGAAGCCGTGCTCAGCTCCATGACCCCGAAGGAACGCAAGAAGCCTGATATTTTGGACGGCAGCCGCAAGGCTCGCGTGGCCAAGGGTTCCGGCACCGAAATCGGTCGCGTGAACGCCGTGCTCAAGCAGTACGAGACCATGAAGGAAATGTTCAAGAAGGTCGGCGACATGGCCCGCAGACAAAACAACGGCGGCCAGGTAGGTTCCAACTACACGCCGCCCAAGGACAAGAAGAAAAAGAAGAAAAAATAAAAGTAAAGCCCGGTCAACCGGGCTTTTGCTTTAATGATTTTCGAGTTTACTTAAGTCAGTCGAGAGCATTTTCCAGAGGCGGGACGCAAAAGGTTCCGCCCATTCTTTTTCGGGCGCCACGCGGCTGGTGGTCGCAGCGGTAAATTCCGAATATACGAGGAACACGAGCTCCCCGTAGCGGGCATCCCAAAGCGTCCAGAGCGTTTGCCAGGTGTAACCGCCACTCTTGCCGAGGTCGGTATCCATGCGCACATTCAGCACTACCGGAATCGACACATAGCGCAATTCGTAGCGGCTAGCTAAAGCATTCAGCAAGTTCTTGAAATCCTTGGAAAGTTCGCGGGAAATATCCTGCTCTACCCCGTCGCGTTCCAGCCACGGGCTCATATCGCTCAACTTTTTACCATCGGCAAAGACCGAGTTCAGAAGCAACTTGGAAAGGCTATCGACGTAAGCGGAATCCGCATCGGGCAGGCGCATGCCCGGGAGCATGAGTTCGCGGCGCATCTTGGGGAACGCTTTTACCATCAGGGAATCTTCGACGCGGGCTAGGTCAAAATCCAGGGCGTCTGCACTATAGCTGTGGCAGAACTTGCATTTTTCAGGGCGGTCGGCCTTGACCGAAAGCGCCGGGAAAACGCCCCATACCGCCGAGGAATCCATGCGGCTGTAAGCCTTCTTGTTCCATTCGCGGTAGGTCTTTTCGTTTGAAATCTTGAGTTCGATATCGCCACGAGTTCCGCATTCCTGACACGGAGCATCCTTCATGCTCGCATCACCCGAAGCGTCTTCGCCACCCTGGCTACCCGCGCAGCCTGCAAACAACAAAAAAATCATGCAGAGGAAACACGCAAAAGCAAATGTGATTTTATTTACCTTCATTTTCATTTCTCATTACTCATTTTTCATTGTTCATTAGTTTAAACCTGCCTCGGTTTTCCCGTCCAGCCAAGCTTTTCACGAAGCGCGCCCACAAATCCCGTATGGCGCATGCGAATAAAGGTCGTCACCGACTTGCTTTCGGCAAGAGTCACCACATCATTAGGCTTTAACACCACCGTGGTACGGCCATCGAACACCAAGTCGAGCGGGCCATCGACCGCAGACTTCATCTGAAGTTTCTTGGAAGAAAGCGAAAGCACCAGCGGGCGCACCGAAAGGCTACTGGGAGCCACCGGAGTCAACACCACCGCAGGCGTTGCCGGGTGAATAATGGGACCGCCAGCCGCCAGGTTATAGGCGGTAGAGCCCGTCGGGGTCGACACGAGTAAGGAATCTGCCCAATAATCAGTCAGAGCCGTTCCGTTGTATTCCACGCTCACATTCACCATACGCTCGGGCGCGTGCGCACGAACGTGCACCTCGTTCAGCACCGTCTGCTTGGCAATCTGCTTTTTACCGTGGTAAACCACCGCGTCAATCATCATGCGCTCGCGGGTCGAAAAGTCACCGGCAAGCAAGCTATCCAAAGTCTGCAAAAGGCCTTCCACGCGAGTCTCAGCCAAGAATCCCACACGACCCGCGTTCACGCCCAGAATGGGCGTGTCGTGCCCGAGCGCCATATGCGCCGCCGAAAGCACCGTACCGTCACCGCCAATGGCCAAGAGCAAGTCCGCTTTGCAAAGCGTATTTTCCTTGACCACCTTGATGGGCTTATGCGCCAAATCCTTCAGGTTATCCAGAACACAGAAGGTGACTTGCGGATGCTCTACCGCCCACTTGGAAATCATGTCAAGCGCAAGCGCCAAATCCGGATTTTTGTCTTTCCAGCCCACGATGCCAATAGTCTGGAAATTCATTTTTCCATTCTTCTTCATCTTAGGTTTCCTCCGGCTTTGCAGAAGCCTGTTCCAGCAGCTGATTCAACTTTTGCAGTACGCCCGGGTAAGTGGCTTCGACCAGTTCGGAATTAGCCACCGGTTCGTCATTTTCAAGTGCAATCGAAAGCACCGAAAGCGCAAGGCCATTCTGCGGCACACTTCCGCCGTCGAAGTCGCTTCCGTTCACAATCGTTTCAAGCCCGCGAATCACAAGGCCGTCATCGTAGACACCCACTTCGGCGCCCGTCTTGCGCAAGTTTTCGGCCAAGGCTTCATTGGTGGGGCGCATATCCTTACGCAGTTCCTTGGGAATACGCAAAATGGTTTCACCTTCGGCAAAGCAAGCTGCTACCGCCAAGAAGGGGTATTCCTCGATGCCCGTCGCAATGGTATCTTCCGAGAAACGACGACCCTGCAGGCGCTTGCCCGAGGCCAACGGATACACCATGACATCGCCATAGACATCGCCAAAACGTTCGCGACGGCTCACCGTTTCAAAATTGCCGCCCATGCGCTTAAGGCAAGTGAGTGCGCCCGCGCGGGAACTGTTCAAATCAACATTCTTGAGGGCTACTTCTGTATTCTTGGGAATGCCCGCAATCGTAGCAAGCAGCGCCAAGGCCATGGCTTCGGTGGTATCACCCGGAACGTAATAGTCACGGCCCGTAATCACCGGCGTTTCAGAAATTTCAGTAAACTGGGTTCGTTCAATCTTTTGACCGCGAGCCATCATCATGCGGCGTTCCAGTTCCGTCAACTGTTCCATGCCTCGGGATTCATATTTCAGCGAAACGCCAAAGTACATGAGCATTTTAGTCCACTGATCATGTACCGAGCCCTTTTCTTCGAATGACAGGTATTCGCCACGAATGAGCGTACGCAACAGTAAGCGGTTGCGCATCACGGTTGCTACGTTGCCAAGCGAATCCTTTTTAATCGCCACTTCTTCGGGCGCAAAGGTAAACGTAAACTTTGCCGGTTCATCGTCAACAGGCTTTACCTTGAAATACTTCTGCAAAAGTTCCTTGGCACTTGCCACCTGAGCAACACCTGCCTCGTCATTTTCGGCAGCAAAGGTATAAATCTGGTCGACATCCTTAGAAGCAAGCGTCCAAAGCATCACGCAACGCGATTCGCTCATATCTATGGGAAGCATGCTCGGGAGCGCATACTGAAAGCCCTTGCCTTCCAGCACCAGCTGATGGCCTTGTTGCGTATAATTCAGGCCAAAATCCTTGAGAGCCTCTGCAAAAGGTTCTACACCTGCGGCAAAAGAAAAATCTTCAAAAACGGTACGACCGTTTACAAGCAGCGCCATCACCAGCGCAAGCTCCATGCGTTCGCGGTCGGGGTTTAAAACAAATTCCATTAGCGTTCCTTTACGTCGTAACCAAGCTGCAACAGAATCTGCATGGCACGGCGGGCCTCTTCAGGGGTCTTAAACGCAAGCAGCAAAGTGCCTGCAATATTTTCGCGGACTTTCATCAGTTCAATATCGCGAATGTTCAAATTGTTGTCGGCAAGGGGTTGCAGCACCTGCAACAGCGCACCCGGCACATCTTTCAGGGGCACCGTAATTTCAGAGAAGGCGGCTGCAGCATTGCGACCCGGTGCAAACAAGCTTGCGCGGCCATCGTTTCCGGCCTTGAAAACCGTTTCCAATTCGGCAGAATGGTCGTCGGCGGCGGGCTTACCTTCGCAAACCACCTTCAGATTTTCCATGGCCTCGACCGTCTTGTCGATTCCGGCGCGCACTTCTTTAAGCGCAAGCACCGTCTGATCGCGGTTGGTAACGGCGATATCGTGCCACATGTTCCAGCCAGAAGCGGCAATGCGCGTCATGTCTCTAAAGGCGCGACCGGCGTAATGCTGGTAGTTGGGCTTTACCAGGCGTTCGGGCATGCTCGCCGCCAGCGTCGACGAAAGCATCTGCGGCATGTGCGACACCCAGGCCATGGTGCGGTCATGATGTTCCGGCGGGAACACCACGGCATTTGCACCCACAAACGAAATCAAGTTCAAGAGCGGCTTGTACACCGATTCGTCTACGCCTTCGGGCGGACAAACGAACCAGTAAGCATTTTCAAAAATCGAAGGATCGTTGTATTCGAGCGTACGCTTTTCGGAGCCTGCCATGGGGTGGCTACCCACAAATACGAATGGTTTCGGGAGCTTGGCGCCCGCCTTGCAAATCTCCACCTTAGTCGATCCGATATCGCTCACCAGAATCTGGTTCTGGCCCGCAAGAGCCGCCAAGTCCATCTGCGACAAGTTTTCGATGGTTTTTAAAATATGGAGAATCGGGGCGCAAAGCAAAATCACATCGGAACCGGGAACCCAGTCCTTGATTTCGTCGTAGCCGTAAAATTCATCGGCAAGCCCCAGTTCTTTTGCACGTGCAAGCGTTGCCGGGCTACTCACCGCACGCACCACCGTAGGCAACTTCGCCTGCTTAATGGCAGCGGCTACCGAACTTGCCAAAAGTCCAAAGCCAACGAAGGTGATCCGCATTATTCTTCTACCTTGCAAGTTTCGTCAATAATGGTTCTGAAAATATTCTTGAAAGATTCCGGTGGCAGAGGGCCATTCGCCTTTTTCGCCTTTTCGGCGACCCCGTTCAAAACAGCCTCTTCGCGCGCAGCATCAAGCACGGGGAGCCCCTTTTGCTTTTTGATTTTACCAATTTCCACTGCGAAACTCGCCCTCTTGTTCAAAAGGGCAATCAGTTCATCGTTCAGTTCATCAATACGGTTGCGCCAGTCTTCAATATTCATACTTTGAATTTAGAAAAAAGGCTCAATGGTGTCGCTTAAAACTCCACCTTGTACTCGTCAAAAGCCTTCTTATTGGCCTTCATGTTCGGGCCATCCCAGTCAAAAAGCGCTGGCCCCCAGGCTCCACTCAAAGTAGGTTCCCAGAAAAAGACACCAATCCAGCGGTCTAGCCCGCGAACCATATCTACAGCCTTCTTGCGCGAGCCATCGTAAGAATATGTATTATCCGATTCGCCGCCGTTGTATTCGGCCACAATGAATTCCAAATTCGGATAAGTCGAAATCAAGTTTCTGAACAAACTATTCCACTTGTCCGGTTTGTCGTCACCGTAAGCGGTATACGCCGAAAATCCCATCACGTCGGCAGGAACCTTCTGGTTCTTGAAGATTTCATTCATCCACCAATCGACCGTATTCGTCTTGCGAATGCTTTCGATATGGAGAACCGTCTTGATATTCTGAGACACCGCCTTGACCGCGCGAATTCCCGCCTTAAAGTACTTGCCCGCATTGGCCTTGCCGGCGCTTGTGCCCATATCGCCATTGATGGCGGTAGAAGCCTTGTCTACCCCGTTGCCCCAGCAGTCTGTCTTGCTGTTCGGCACATGAATCAAAATGCCCGGCGTGGTTTCGTTACCGATTTGCACCATTTCCGGCGTCGCATTCAGCTGCTTTAGCGAATTGATCAAATCATATGTATAGTTGTATACGGAATCCGCCATGGCATCGGAACTTTTCACGTTGCGCCAGCGGCTCGGGATAATCTGCTTGCCCGGATCAGCCCAGTTGTCACTGTAATGAATGTCTAGCAAGAAGGCCATGCCAGCCGCCTTGATTTTCTTGGCGTAAGCAATAATATGATCCTTGTCGGCGTAAGCTTCGGCATCGTGATCGCAACCCGATGCGGCATAACCATACTGCGCCTTCGGACTCACAAAAGTCTTCAAACGAATCGCATTGAATCCGTGATCTTTCAGGAGCGTAAAGATGTCTTTTTCAGAGCCGTCGACATCATAAAATTTGGCACCCCAGCGCTCGTATTCCTGCACCGTCGAAATATCGGCGCCGTTATAGAAACTAAAATGAGGTGCAGGGCCTTTGCTAGAAGAAGATTCCGGAGGCGGATTCATCTTGGAAGATGAAGAATACGGAGGTCTCGAATCCGAAGACAAATCCGGAACAATTCTCGACGAAGACGATTTCGGCATCACACCGCCCGACGACATTTCTGTATCATCAGAAGAAATCGGCTGTTCCGAATCCGAAGAAACGAGTACATTCGAGCCGGATGAAAGCGGAAGTTCAATCGCAGACGAAGAAAGATAATCGCCAAGATCAATACCATGCTGCGAAACATCAGTAGCCCCTTCAATCTTTTCCGGCACCGGTTCAGTTGCATTACTCGAACTATCTTCACAAGCGCACAAAGCGATTGCCGCCAAAGACACCAAGCCAAATTTACCCATTCGTAATCCCATACCCTAAATCTACACAAAACGCCCCGAAATCGCAACAAAGGAATTCTTTACACAAGGCAAAAGGCCCCGCCAAAAGCGGAGCCTTTCGCAAAATTCAACAGTATAGGGCAAAGCCCTATGCCGCAAAATTACTTGACCTGGAAGTAGTAGGTCTGCAGAGTCTTACCATCCTGAGACAGCTGGAGAATCTGCTTGCCAGCCGGGAGGTTACCCGTAACCTGGAACAAGTTTTCAGCCTTGTATTCCACGTTCAGAGCAGTGCCCTTGTCCTTGTTGACAAAGAGACCGGTCTTTTCGTCAGCACCGAAGCCCTGGCAGTCGGAGTGGTCTGCGACCTTGCCTTCGACGGCGGGGTAAGTGGTGGCGACCAGCGGAGAAGTCACGGAGCTAGCATTCACGTAGAACACGTTGATGGCAGCGCCCATAGCCAACGGAGCCGGGAGGTTAGAAACCTTGGCACCCTTGTCAGCCTTCTTCTTCTTTTTGTCGGCCTTCTTGCCCGGAACCTTAGCAGCATCGGTAGCAATCGGCATGGTCAAACGGTAGCCGGCAACAGATTCCTTGCAGCTGGTAGAGTAGACAACCCACTGGTTATCAATCTTTTCAGGACCTTCAGTCGTACCGCTCTTATAGAGACCCGGCTTGATCTGGTCACTGTATTCGTACAGGGTCACAGAGAGGTTCGGATTCTTTTCGTCGGTAGTAATGTTCTGCTGGCCGAGAATATACTTGGAGCGACGAGCCTTGATCAGGTAGTTACCAACGGGTACCTTTTCAAACTTGAACTTCCCCTGCTGAAGGTCAGCCTTGTAGGGGTACTTGGGGTTCTGGGTTCCGAAAATGGTGGAATCCATCCAAACGGTGGGCATTTCCACGGCCTTGCCGGTAAACGGATCAAGAACGACACCTTCGATAGTACCAGTCTTCTGGCAACCGGTCATAGCCATAGCCACGAGAGCGGCTGCACCAATAAAGAGTTGCTTTTTCATAAGAGTCCTTTGTAAGAAAAGGCCCCCTTTAGCAGGGAGCCAATTCATTTATCTGTAATTATTCAGCGTCTTCAGCCTTGGCAGGAGCAGCCTTGCGGGTCTTACGCTTTGCACCAGTGATGTTGCCAGAGAAACGCTTGTTGAAGCGGTCGATACGGCCAGCCGTATCCACGCGATGCTGCTTGCCCGTCCAGAACGGATGGGTATCAGCCGTAATTTCCAGAGAAATTACGCTATATTCAACACCATCGATAGTCTTCTTTTCGGCGGAAGACTTCGTGGAGCGGGTGATGTATTCTTTACCCGTATTCGCATCGACGAACACGACCGGTTGATAGTTAGGGTGGATACCTTCTTTCATTTTT
>JAFXLS010000065.1 GCA_017530965.1 Fibrobacter sp. | reverse complement strand
ATGATTTGTCCGCATGTCTTTCTAAAAACGAAGGGGACTCTGTTTGGGTCGTGGATGAATCGGCAGTCTTTGCCTGTATCGACCGCAAATGGGAAAAGCATGAAAAGGAAGAACCCGAAAGTTCTTCAGCGACAAAGAAAACTGCATCGAGTAGCAGCAAAAAGGCAAAATCATCCAGTGCTGTTGCGTCAAGTAATAGCGCAAAGTCAAGCGGTTCCAAAGAACAAAAATCTTCATCGAGTAAAAAGCAAGAAATTTCTTCATCAAGCGTGAAAAAAGAAACATCTTCGACCAGCAAACCTTTGTCTTCTTCTATCGTTCGCAGTTCATCTAGTGTTAAGCAATCATCATCGAGCTATATACCGCCGGTCCAATCGTCTAGCTCGATGATTGCGGTGCCTGATTATGGAGGCGGATCCTGTGCCCCTGTTAAAGCTTCTGTTCCGCAGGGTGAAAATGTCGTTTGGAAATACGCTGTTGGCGGAAACGTCAATGCCGTCGACGTATTGTCTGCTGACTTTAAGTGGACTACACCTGGCGGCACGCCTGAATCGTTGGAAGGTAATGGTCCTAAGTTTGTGAGTGATTCTGTCGCTTATGCAACGTCTGGGCAGTATAAAGCAACGCTTACTCTTACTACGTCGAAGGGAACCTTTGATATTAATTGTTCTCCAGTTCTGGTCAGTGGTGCCCCGATTACGGGCTGTAAGTGCACGACCTCAGCGACTGGTGCGGTGGACTTTACCCAATCTCCTGGTGTGGAGTGGTCCGTGACGGGCTGTAGTACTGGTGCTGGTTTGGATTTGTCTTACGAATGGGACGGTACTGCTGCTGGTTCATCGACGTCATATACAAAGGTCTTTACTTCAGCACATCCGGGATATACTCCGAAGCTCATTGTCAAGAATAACGACAAAACTATGGTTGAAGTGACTTGCCCGTCTGTAAAGATTACGGAAGGTCCTGAATTTGTAATCAAGATGACTCAAGGCGCTGGTGCAATTAAGTTGCCGAAGGGAACTTCGAATGTTGTGCTGGATATTGAGGCTTACAATAATACTGTGTTCTGCAATGTTAACCGTGATGATTCTCCGTCGGGTGCTTTGAACGGAACCGTAAACAAGACTGCTATTAAGGGTAGCGATTATATCGCAGTATCGATGCCTGCAGGCACGCTTGTTAAAGGCGCTACGCTGGAATTTACTCTTGATGTCTCGGCAACTTGCGGTGTGCAGTAATTATTAAGCCTCACTAATAGTTTTCTTTGCTTTTGCCCCCGGCTTTATGTCGGGGCGATTTTCCCCATAATGCAACCGATGCCGGTACAAGACCGGCATGACATTATTCTCAATAGGTTTACTTTTACCGAAAATGGCAAAAATATCGAGATATGGTATAGATGTTATAGACAAATTGTCATATAGGGCGGGATGCAGATAGTCCCGTTTTCTTTTATGGAGTAGTTTTGGGGTGGATTATGTACGATTTGCCGATACGCTTCTTGTAGATTTTTTTGAAGTCGGTCAAGGATGTGGTGGTGTAATTTTTTGACGATTTCACCTCGATGGGGATGACCTTCCCGTTTGTGGAATCGCTCAGTAAAAAGTCAATTTCTATATCGTTGCGGTGAAACTCTTTGTTGTAATGGGTATAAAAGTAGAGTTTGTGCCCGTTTGCGGTAAGCATTTGCGCAATCGCATTCTCGTAGAGCATACCTTTGTTTATCGAAAGTTTGTCGTTCATAATCTGCTTGTACAGCGAATCCTTTGCAATTGTATTTTCGTTGAAGGCGTGCGAAAACAGAAGTCCCGTGTCGCCCATGTAACACTTGATGGCTGAATCGTTGCTGTTCAGACCCATGCCTACATTGGGGTCGGAACATTTTAGGCAATTGTTGGTTATCATGGAATTCCCGAGCCACATAAAGGTGTTCTCGTATGAGTCTTCGGTGTTGATTCCGGATTCGATTTTGGAGAGCGACACTCGTTTTTCGTGCTTGGAGAGAAACGCCGGAATCTGTAGGAATGTGGAAAGGACCTTTGATTTGTACGCACCCTTGATTTTCTGGATGTCCTTCTTGTAGAGGGCGATAATGCTGCGTTTGCGCTTGTCGCTGTATTCAAAACTGAAAGAGTGTTCTAAAAATTCAACGATGGATTGAGGCATTCCGCCGATAAGCATGTATTGCTTGAACAGTTGCATGGCGTCGTTGTGCAGGCTGCGCTCAAGAGCTGTTCCTTTGTCGAAACGTTCCCGGAATCGTGCAAAATTGCGAAGGAATATCTCAACGAACTTTTGAAAAGCGGGGAAGGGCGACTCGCGAAAGATTTTTAACTTAGCATAGTCATCCTGGAGCCAAAGGCGAATGGTGCCGTGTAAGCGATGGATGCCGTGTATGCAATTAGAACCGTATAAGCAAATAGAACTGCGTAATGATGCCACACGGATTGTGAAAAAACTAACGTTTTTTCTTTTTAGTAATTAATGCTATCCATGTGGCAAATAATGAGAATAGAGGTGTGCGGCAGGTACAGTTTCTGCAGTTAGTTCCGTGTAAGCTGGCCCCGGAACACTTCGACGTAGCCCAGTGCGTCGCGAGGTCCGGGGTGACAGTTTCGGCGGCGGAGCCTATCGCACTCTGTCACCCTGGAGGGAGTGCAACGACCGATAGGGTCCACGCATTACATCACTTTCGCGTCACTTGCGTCCGTGCTTCCCGTAGTAAGCACCGCGTGCATTGCGTTTTTCGCTGTTCACGCGGCGGCCCTTGAGGTCGTATGT
>JAFXLS010000064.1 GCA_017530965.1 Fibrobacter sp. | reverse complement strand
GGGCACACGCGGTGCGGGCGCTTCACGGAACCGCAATGATCGCAGGTAGCCATAGCGGGCACTTCCATCTTCCAGTGGGTGCGGCGCTTGTCACGACGGGCGGTCGAGGTTTTTCTTTTAGGTACTGCCATTTTTAACTCCTATTTTCCATTTTGCTCTTAAGAGCCTTGAGTTTGTCCCAACGAGGGTCGGTTTGGGGCTCCTCGTCGGCGGGTTTGTTTGATACAAAGATAAAATCTTCGTCAGGATTTTTCACGGGTGCGACTGGTTCTTGCAATATAACCAGCTGTCGGACGCACTCAGAAACATCTACGAAGCTCTGCCCCTGGGGAATCTGGTAGGCAAAAACGTCAACATCGTCTTCGTCCAGTTCCTGTTTGGCCACCTGGGTACGCGTCACCTCGATAACGACTTCGGTCGTAAAGGGGCGGTCGAACGGCTCCAGGGTGCGGGAGCAGGTCAGAGTTTGCACTCCGGAGATAGAACCAGTCACAAGGCACTTGCTTTCGCCTTCGGGGCTTACCAACACCTCGGCTACCAGGTCGCCCTTGAGGTGCAGTTCGTCGAAGATTTCGGGGGCATCGGAGCGGGACCAGACCACCCGGCGGTCTTCGGAATCAACAAGTTTTTGTGCGATATCTAATCTCAAAGTAGCCCAAATTTAGTAAAAACCGGAATACAAGTCAATGTTTGACGTTTTTCCCGGTTATAGTTTGCGTTTACTTCTTCTTTTTGCCCGGGGGGCCGGGCATGAAGGGGCTAGAGGCTGCGGACTTTTCCTTGGTGGCGCCTAGAGTTTCTTGGCTTACCACTACGGAGTCACCCACGGAAAGACCCTTAAGAATCTGGATGTTCACGCCGTCACTGATGCCGGTCTTGACGGGGCGCGGAGCGGCCTTACCGTCGATGCTGACCCACACGAGGTTGCCACTGGGCTTCTTGCCGTCGGCACGCTTTTTGAAGGACTTGGGCGGCATGGGTGGGAAATCACCCTTCTTGAAGTCGCCTTTCGGGAAGTTGCCCGCAAAGGCGCTGTCGCCGAATTCACCGTGCGGCGGGCGCATGCCCTTAGGCGGTTCTGCCATCGGGGTGCCGTCGGCAGGAGTAAACTTGAGAGCCTTCACCGGGATCGCGATGGCGTCGGTGATTTCCTGGGTCACAATGGTGCAGGTCGCCGTCATGCCGGGGAGCAGTTTCTGTTCCGGGTTTTCGGCGGTAATCACGACGGTGTATGTCACCACGTTGCTCGTGGTCGTCGGATTCAAGCGGACTTCTTGTACCGAGCCGTTGAAAGTTTCGTTCTGGAAAGCGTCTACGGTGAATGTAACACGCTGTCCTTGCTTCACCTGACCGATGTCCGCTTCGTCTACAGCGGCCATCACCTTCATCTGGCTCAAGTCCTTGGCAATTACAAACAAAGTAGGAGTACTCATGGAAGCAGCCACCGTCTGGCCGACTTCTACGGCACGCTTCAGAACCACGCCGTCGATAGGGCTCTTGATGGTCGCATAGCTCAAGTTAAGACGGGCCTGGTTGACTTCGTTCTGGCTGCGTTCTACGGAAAGTTTTGCCGAATTCATGTTGTATTCGGCGGTTTCCAGCTCCACAGCGCTTGCGGAGTTGCTTTCGGAAAGTTTCTTGACGCGATTGTAGGTCGATTCCTTATACTTATAGTCGGTTTCGGCACTGCGGAAGGCAATCTCGGCCTGCGTGAGCGTAGCCTTGAGCTTGGATTTGTCGAGTTCGGCGATAATCTGGCCCTTTTTGACCTTGGAATTGAAATCCACATTAATTTTGGCGATATCACCCGAAACCTGGGTACCCACTTCTACCTGGTCTACCGGTTCAAGCGTACCTGTTGCCGAAATGGTGGTCGAAATCGTAGTCTGCACCACCTTGGTGCTTACGAGTGGACCTGCCGCTGTATCGGCCTTGACGTCGAAAAAGAAGGTCTTCACCCCAAGGGCGATGCCCGCAATAACGGCGAGCAAAATGATGAATTTCAGCAATTTTTTCATACGACAGACCCAAAAATAAAAAGAATTATCAATGTTTTCGCATATTTAGGTGCCCGAAAGTAGGGATTAGTTGCAGAATTTGTTGAAAATTATTTATATTTAGAGGGAATTAAACCAACCATCTATTATAGATAACAATAGGGAAAAAAATGAAAAAAGCGTTTTGGGGGCTTTCCATTTTGCCCATAGCTTTCATTTCTGGCTGTGGCGACAGTGATTCAACTTCCTCTCCGGATTCTACCGCAATGCCCGATGGCGTTGTCAGGACTACAGCCGATCTCGGTACCTGCGACCGTTCCCACGAAGGAAAAAGTCTTCAGGTTATCGCCGAAGGAGCATATTTCCTGTGCACTGACGGCGAATGGGTCAATAACGGTTGGTGGAAGGACCTGCCGACACCCTCTAGCAGTTCCATATACGATGAACTTTCTTCGTCTGCCAGAAGTTCCAGCTCCATAGATGACGAAGAAGAGGAAAGTTCTTCTTCTATTGCTTCCAGTTCCAGCATCGAAGAACTGTCTAGCTCCAGCGAAGAGGAAGATCTAAGTTCTTCTTCCGAAGATGAAGATCTGTCCAGCTCCAGCGAAGACGAAGATTTGAGTTCCTCCTCCGAAGACGAAGATCTGTCCAGTTCCAGCGAGGACGAAGAGGAAAGCTCTTCCTCTGAAGAAGAAGAATTGTCCAGCTCTAGCGAAGAGGAAGAAGAAAGCTCTTCCTCTGAAGAAGAAGAATTGTCCAGCTCCAGTGAAGAGGAAGAAGAAAGTTCTTCTTCGTTTGAAGTTGACGACATCTAATTTTCTTATTCAATAAACAAAAAGATTCCCGCCGGCTTAGCCCGGCGGTTTTCTTTTTACAAAAAAAATCCTGGTTGAAAAACCAGGATTTTTGCTTTACAATTCTATCAAGCCTTATTCGTCATCTACAGTAGTAGTAGCAGGAATCTTGTAGGTAACGGACTGAGCTTCTTCGATGTTAGCTTCGACGCCGTCTTCGTTGTAGGGCAACACGATGAAGCTGACCTGCTTCACAGAGTTGGGGAGATAGTCGTCCACATCGAAAGAATAGCTGGTGCTTGTCGAAGAAACAGATCTAAACTTCACGAAGTCCGGATTCTCGTCTGTCATGTAGTAGATGTTGTAACCGTCAATGTCACCCTTAGGAGCAGTCCAAGACAGGTTTGCAATGTAAGTGTAGTCCTCATCCTGTTCAACAGTCAGGTTCTTGACCTGTGCAGGAGCGTCGCCGCTGGACTTTGCACCAACACTGAAGGATGTAGAAACCGTGGAGGTTGCACCTTCGACAGAGTAGACCGTACCACGCACAGAGTAGCTGGTTTCGGTATTCCACTTGCCAGAGTACGGAGTAATCTTAATGGTGCGCTTGTCGCTGCTCAGAGACACCGTAGAAAGCACCACAGAGCCACTACCGTTGGTAACAGTCCAGTGATCCTTCGTGACAGAATCCTTCAGGAGTTCAGCAGCGAACGTCATGGAGAAGTCGGAGGTTGCAGACATTTCTGCAGCGTTGTCCGAGACCTTGACGATAGAAGCAGACAGCTTTTCAAGGTTGATGGTAGCGACGTTGATCTGGTCGCCAGCCCTGTAAGTTTCACCACCGATGGCTCTTACATCAGCACCGATGTACTTCTGGGAATTGATGGATTCCTGACCCACATAGACAGCGATTTCGGTACCTTCGGGCAGGCTTTCGAAAGTATATTCACCTTCATCGGAAGTCTTGACGCTGATTTCAGACGGAACAAAGTAGTTCGGGAGCTTAGCGTAAACGGTAACGCCCTTAGCTGCACCCACCTTGCCCTTGTCGTCGGTGTAAAGGACTATACCCTTAGCAACGACACCAGCCTTGTACATGGGAACGACCGCAACGACATCGCCTACGCGAGGAACGTCGCCCTGGCCCTGTTCTGCGAGAGTGACCGTGGTCTGCACCGTGGCATAGCCTTCCTTAGAAATCTGGAATGCATGGTCGCCGAGAGCACTTTCTTCCCAAGTCGAATTTCCGAGATCATCGGAAACAACAGTCTCGTCATCTACGACAGAATAAACAGTCACGCTGGGCAAAGCGGCGCCAGAATGATTGTCAACAACTCTGATGGTGATAGTACCTTCAGCCTTGGATTCATCGTTGATATTGGTTACAGTGCTATCGCATGCAGCAAGGAACGCGCCGGATGCAAGAATCGAAATAATATGCTTGAGATGCATGTTTCCTCCATTAGTTAATATGTAAAATATAATAAAAAATCGGGCATTTTGTTATATTTTTTACAAAATGACTCGTATCGCGAAAAAAGATGACAGTTCCGAAGTCCGCCGCGTCACGTGGGTGGGTCTTGGCTGGAACGTCGCCTTGTCCGTAGGCAAATTTTTTGCCGGTTATTTTGGCGGTTCCCAGGCTTTGATCGCAGATGCCATCCACAGCGCCTCGGATTTTACCACCGACATCGCCATTATTGTAGGGTCCCGTTTCTGGAACGCACCACCTGATGCAGACCACCCTTACGGGCACCGCCGCTTCGAGACTCTGATATCGGTAGGAATCGGCCTTGCCGTCTGTGCCGTGGGTCTCGGTCTCGGCTATAACGCCGTCGTGGCCCTCAAGAACGGAGAACAATCTCACCCAGAATGGATTGCCGCCATCATGGCGCTCGTTTCTATCATTATAAAAGAGGCGCTTTTCCGCTACACGCGGGCGAAGGGCCGCGCCATCCGCAGCGAGGCTGTAGAAGCGAACGCCTGGCACCACCGAAGCGACGCCTACAGTTCCATTCCAGTACTGGTAGCCGTACTTTTCGGAATCATCGTGCCAGAACTATGGTTTGCAGATTCCGTAGGAGCCATCATCGTTTCGATTTTCATTTTGCATTCGGGCTTCGAGATAGCCTGGCCGGGCATTCATCGGGTCGCCGACGAAGGCGCAAGCGTCGAGGTTGCACAAAAGCTAAAGGACATCGCACTCGCCTGCCCGAACGTCATCAGCATTCACGGATTCCGCACCCGTTACGTAGGTTCCGACCTGCATGTCGATTTGCATGTAGTCGTCCCCGCCGACATGACGCTTCTGGCCGCTCACGATTTGGCCGAAGAAGTAGAACGCCGCATTATTGACGCAGGCGAAAATGTAGTCGATGCGCTCGTGCACATCGACCCGTACGATCCTAAGAAAGTTTAATGGATTGCTTCGCCCCTACGGGGCTCGCAATGACGTACAAGATTTGATAGCGCGAATGCTTGCATTCGCATTAGCAAATCGCAGAGTCATGGCTTAAGCCAATGACGTTAGCCTACTTCTTCAGCAGGAAGCCCGCGACGCTCTTTTCACGCACGAAGGTCTTCTGGGCGGCGGCCTGCACGTCCGTGGCAGTCACCTTATTGAGTTCATCGGCCCAGTTCAAGAAGATGCGGTAGTCGCCGTACATTTCGTACCAAGCCAGCATGGTAGCTACATTTTCCATATCGGTCAAGCTGCGTACCAAGCCTGCGTAGGCATGGTTCTTCACCTTCTGGAAGTCCCTTTCGGTTACGGTTTCAGTCTTCAGGCGATCCAGTTCTTCCCATACGATTTTTTCGACTTTCGCAGGGTCTGCATCCGGACGCATGTTCACCGTTACGCCGAATTCAGACACGTACTTGTTGGGCGAATTCGAAGCCTTCACACTTACGGCGAGTTTTTCTTCTTGAATCAGGCGCTTGTAAAGTCTGCCGGAACGACCATTCAAAACACCCTCGGCAATGTCCAGCGGGTATAGAATCTGGTCACCCACTTCAGGAGTCGTAAACACTAGAGTATAAAGATTCGGAGCATCAGGACGCTTCACGGTCAGCCGCTTTTCACCGGCCTGTTCAGGATCTCGAATAGTCAGCGGCGGGAACGCTTCACCCGTGGGAATCGGGCCGAAATACTTCTTCACCATTTCCATAGTGGCAGTCGTATCGATGTCACCAGCCAGCACCAGAATCGCATTGCGCGGCTTGTAATACTTGCGGTAATGCTCATCGGCCATTTCGCGAGTCAAGTTCATGATATCGCTGGGCCAGCCAATGGTCGGCACGCGATACGGGAAGGCCTCGTAAATCATGGAATTCAACGTTTCGTAAAAACGACCCGTAGGTTTGTCATCGTAGCGCATGCGACGTTCTTCACGAACCACCATGCGTTCTGAATAAAATTCACGCAGCACGGCATTCTGCATGCGGTCCGCTTCCAACCACATGAACAATTCCACCTTGTTCTTGGGGAGCGTCACAATGTATGCAGTCATGAGGTCACTAGTAAAGGCATTCAAGCCCGTACCGCCGGCGGCCTGATAAGCGCTCCAAAGTTCATCCTTCACAAAAATCTTGCGGTGTTCGTTCACCACAGAATCGTGTTCTGCCGTAAGTTTCTGGACCTTCGCCGTATCACCAGCGAGAATCGCCGGGCGAATCAAAGCCTGCAGGCTATCTTGGGTAGCCATGAACTTGACATCGGCAATGCTGTCAGAAATGCCGACTTTCTTGGTGCCCTTGAAAAGTTCATGTTCCAGAATGTGAGCAAGGCCCGACTTACCCGGGACTTCGTGCACAGAACCCGTCACATAGAACAGGCGGCAACTCACCGTAGGAGCCTGCTTGTTCGGATGCAAAAGCACCGTCAAGCCATTCGGCAAAACTTCTTTGTGAACCACCAAGTTCACCTGAGCAAAAGACTGCGTAAACAATGCAGCGGTCAGCGCTACACCCCACGAAATTTTATTGAGCCAATTCATCACGCCGTATGTTCTCCGCTATTTCGTTCCTTTGCGAACTTGACAATTTCTTCCGCAATTTCGTTTGCCTTCTGCACATCTTCGTTGTAGATAGCATCGATTTTTTTGCAACCCAGTTCCAGAATCCGGCGAGCCAACGCAGAGTCCTTTTGACTGCGCAAGTCGCGAATAGCCAAATCAATCAACTTGACATCAGCCTGAGCCGGGTAGCCCTTCATAAAGTCATAAAACAGCTTAATCTGCTCATCATACTGGGCGTCGGTTTCTAGAGCCAGCAAAAACGGAATCACGCGCACGTTCAAAAGTTTGCCCAAATCGCCCACGAAAGTATTCAGCGTCAAACCCTTCGGAAACAATTCCTCGGAATCATTCTGCAGGTCTTCGGTATCCAGGAATTCACCCGATTCAATCTGCGTGAGAGCCTCGTTCAAGAAATCCATTTCCTTTTTGCGGGCCTGCTCGCGAAAACGCGCCTGGTAATAAATCGGGAGCGTCGTGAGGCAAAAATGGGCCTGTCCTGCGCCAATGAATTCGCCAATGTAATAGATGTCGGCATCTTCAGCAAGGATATCTTCTTCGCGAGTAAAGTTACCGATTTTCGCCGGAATCGGAATGACTTCCATGCTCGAAAGTTCATGCAGGCGTTCCCGCATTTTTTCCACATCCATATCAGGAGGAAGATCCACGCCATCGGCTTCCATGGATTCCAGCATGTCGTTGATTTTGTCATCGACAGCACGGTCAAGGGCCTTCTTGCTAGGTACACGCGGCGAGAATATGCGGAAATCACCTTCCAACGCCAAGAGCCCGTTCTTGATCATGTCATCGAACGGAGTGCCGCTATCCCGTTCATCGGGGTTCGGCAAAATCTTGGCGTAGGCAATCATGCGCCCACACAGGTTATCGTCGTTTCCTTTTTTCTGCTCAATACCTAACATACGAGGAGCAATATAGTAAAAGTAGGAAGTAGACAGTGTGGGGTGTGGGGTGTGGGGTGTGAAGCGTATAACTACTCACTACACACTACTCACTTCCCGCTACTTCACGCGGATGATTTGCTGGCGAAATAAGGAGCCGTCGCCGCGCTGCAGCAAATACAAGCCCGGAGCCAGATTCTCCGTTTCTAAAGAAGAACTTTCGCGCAACAACTGCCCCGTCAAGGTAAACAGGCGTACACGAGTTGTCGGAGTGAGTTGCAGACTGGGCATTGCGAGCCCACGAATAGAAGTTGTCGAATCGGCCTTGACCAGAATCAATTCCAGCTGATCGAGATTAGGGCCGTCGTTACCGCCAATCGTCGCAAATGTGAAGTACCCCGCTCCGGCAGAAAGTTTCGCGCCTATCGAAAGCGTATCCCAGGTAGTCCAATTTTCAGTCGCTTCAAAAGCAAGCGTCTCGGCTTCCTTGCAGCCATCAATTCCAGCGGCGCAGACACCAGGACCAGCTGCAGCAAGACTACGGGCCTTGCCACTTCCATTCGCATAACGTACCACGATTTTATATTCGCCCGCTACTTCGGCATAAATCGGAACTTGCACCATGCTCAAATTGCCTGCCGCAAAATTCACAAAACCGTTTCCGTTAAAACCAGCGTTATTGCTTTCTGCAGCGGCATTCGTAATGATTCCGTCTTCCACCTGGAATACAGTCGTTCCCTTAGCCGTATAATTCGGAATGAGTTCGATGTCGCCCGTCGCAATAATGCTCACCTTAGATTCGCTTGTTTCGATATCGGCAGCACTCTTTCCGCTCCAGCCCGCAAAAGTCCAGCCTTCATTCGGTTTAGCCGTGAAGGTAGCCGTTTTACCTTCAGCCACCTTGTTACCGGTGAGGTTTGTCGAGACCATACCGCCGATGGCATCGCCGATAGTTACTTTGTAATAAGTCACATTCGCTTCGACGGTAGAAACTTCGTTCGAATAAGCACCGAGGCCGCCCATGCTGTTGGCGGCACGCACCGTAATTTTAGAGCCCGTAGCCACGCCATCAAGCGAAAAACTCGGATCGACTACATTCGCCTTGTACTTGCCGTTCACGAAGACCACCCAAGCGCGGGCATTTTCGTCATCAGCCCAGACAATTTCTGCACCTTCCTGTTCGATTCTCGGAGCATTCACTTGGGCGGTCAACTTGGTCGGATCCCAGTTGTCGCTACCTTTGAGCACATTTGAAAGCGTGTACTTGGCGGCATCGTTTGCATTCCACACCGTCTTGAGCGTAGTCGCCGTAGAACCATCCTTGCCGCCGTTAAAATAAGTCTTGCGCTGGCTCGTGTTTACCGCGTTGCCATTGCCATCTTTGCTGTTGTATTCGCCAAAGACCACCGGCGCCGAATTCATGTCGGGTCCCCAGCCTTCACCCTTGGGCTGCGCAATCATTTTGGTATTCAAGAACACAGTCTTCGCGCGTCCCCAGGAACGTCCCAAATAAAACGTTCCGTTGAATCCGCTGTTACTCACCGTAATGGTTGCGTTATTGAAGACGTATCCCCAATCCCCCGGATTTTGCGAAGCGGTAATGTAGCCGCCATTTCGCGTCATCACGAGCTTGGTGCCTTCGAAGAACACATCGCCGCCACCACAGATAAAGTCGACTGTTCCATTGATTTCGCCGCCTTCCCAATAGGTGCGGCCCTTCTTGGTGTAGTAGGTATCCTGGCCACTCAAAAGGCGTACATTTTTATAGATATACTTGTCGCCTTCGTTCTGTTGCAAAGCCACCTGGCGCGCCGCATTGGAAGAACTGACCGAACTCCTATTCTGCAGGGTAATATCCTGCATGTACATATTATTGTTTTTGGGGAAATAAAGCGTTGCTGTGGTACTGATGCCCTCTACATCCGTCGTATTCCAAATAATCGTCTTGTCTACCGATTGTCCGACGATAGAGACATTCGACGCGTCAAAAACGCTTTTGCCATGTTCATCACCCGTGACCTTTGTAATGTTGTATTCGCCATCGGGAACAAAGATGACGAAGCGGTTGCTTTCTGATGCACCCGAACTTTTTGCTGCCGCAAGTGCGGCTTTAAAATCACCATCGACACCAAGCACGAAATTGATTTTCTGTTTTTCGACGGCGGAGACGGAGACAGCCAAGCCCAATGTCGCACAAAGAATAGCCTTATTCAACATATCACCTCGCTCCGTTGATGCGGAAGATTTTGCCGTTTTTACGCTGCAGGTAAACGCCTGCGCTTGCACCGCCCACGCGGCCAAAGTCTACGTAGTAGCGGTCCGTCATTCCGGCAGGGCGCACCATAACAGTTCCAAAGGCATCCGTGCCACCAATTTCGCTAAGGTCCTTTTCGCCTGCATAAAGGTCGTCACTCATCCAACCGACGTAATCGATGTTCGCCATACCATCACTCGAGAGGCTTGTAAACTTAAGTTCGCTGTAGCCCGTATCAAGATCGATTTCCACCGACTGCGTTTTCCAGGACGTCCAGGCACCGGTCGATTCCATGTTACCGTCGGTCAAAAGTTCCTTGTCACCCACGCTAATGCTGTAGCCACGAGCATCCGTTTTTCCATTTGCAAAGTTAATGTACAGCGTGTACTTACCCGCCTTTGCTGCGGTTACGCCGTAGGTCACATAGCTATCCTTTTCGTTATCCACGTTGGCATAACCCTCGCCCACAAAGCCTGTATTCGTCGTTTCCTTGGCGCCCTTGATGTCTACGAAATTCACGCCATCGATGTACGTCTTGCAGGTATCGCTCCCGCAAAGTGCCGCCGGAGGAGGCGGTTCCACATAAGTACCCGCCGCCTTTTCCAAAGCATCGAGGTAAGCCGATTCTGTCGAGAGGATTGCGCTGCCGTAGTCGCCCGCCCACTGGTAACCCGTGCGGCGTTCCTCGCTGATCTTCATAAAGTCCTGCGTCTTGGTGCTGGCCCCGTCGCGGTCGCAGAAAAAGTAATCGTCGCTATTCACTTCGTAAAAGCGGAACCACAGCGAAGAGCCCGACTTGTCGACTACGCCGGCCGTCTTGCTAAAGGCCTTGTCCTTGAGTTTGTTTTTCTTGTACCAGGCAATGGCACCCTTGACTGCATTCTGAATCGCTTCGGTCTGTTCCGGCCAGTTCATCAGGAACCACACCACGCCCATCGATTCATTGCCGGACTTGCTCGGCAGTTCGTATGCGCGGGCCCCCACTGGAGCGAGGCTGCTCGTGTCGTGCTGGGCGCACCACACCGTCAAATTTCCGTTGTTCACAATCTGCGCCTTGAGCAAGTAGTCAATCGCCTTGTCCATCGCACCCTGCATCTTGCTGCGAGTCGCATCGTCAATGATATCGGAATCAAACGGCGAAGTCTTGTTTGCAATGTCCATCATCGTGACCATCGCGCGAATCATGGCGTTGTCGTTCAGCGTAATTTGGTCCGAATAGTTCCCGCGCTTGGGCCACACCTGCGGAAGCCCGCCCTTGGAACGCTGCATGGTCAGCAAAAAGTTCACCGCCTTATTGAAGCTCGTCTTAAAAGCGACCTTGTAATTGTTGTTAGTCGTCTCCTTGTAACGCACTGCCAGCAAGCGCATTTCTTGAATAGTCGCGTTGTTGTCAATCGTGCCGAGGTCGCCACCATCCTTAGCGCGCCATTCCGACTTTTGTCCGCCGGAGTAGGCACTCTTGTACTTGTCGGCCATCGCTTTGTAAAACCCACCGTTGCTAATTTGCCACGTGGTCATGTTGTAGGTATACTGGTCAATGTCCATGCTGCCCGCGGCTTTGGTAAGCTCCGAATAACCGCGGTAAGAATTAATCCTCGAAACAGCCGTCGAAGGGGGAACATAATCCGCCGCAAAAGACGACAACGCTAAACCAAGTACGCCCAATACCGGCGCCGAACATTTCCAAACACTCATAAAAACCTCATCCCGCGAATCCGCGCAAATTCTTGTCTAAATCTATGTTATTTTCGAGAAAAACGGTAATTACAAATATATTCCCGTCTACGTTTTAAGCCAAAATTCAGATAAAAAAGGCCACATTTTACAAGTTTTTACACAAATTGATGTCTACACTCCAAAATCCCGTAGCAAATCTATTAAGCAAATAAGGCAGAAGAGAATAAATCATTGAGCGAACCCATGAATTTTCTATCTTTGGGTCTGTATGAATACCAAGATTTACTATACCCTGACTGACGAATCGCCGTTCTTGGCGACTCAATCCTTGCTCCCCATCGTGCGCGGTTTTGCAAAGGCCGCCGACATCGATGTCGAAACCAAGAACATCTCCCTGCCGGGCCGCATTCTGGCCGCCTTCGGCAAGGCATCCGATGACCTTGATTTCTTGGGCAAGCTCACGCTGGACCCGAGCGCAAACATCATCAAGCTTCCGAATATTTCGGCTTCTGTGCCGCAGCTCAAGGCCGCGATTGCCGAACTCCAGAAGAACGGTTTCGATGTGCCCGACTATCCGGATGCTCCGGCGAACGACGAAGAAAAGGCCATCCGCGCCAAGTACGACAAGGTAAAGGGTTCTGCCGTGAACCCGGTGCTACGCCAGGGCAACTCCGACCGTCGCGCCCCCAAGGCCGTGAAGAATTACGCACGCAACAATCCGCATAGCAACGGCGTGTGGAATGAATCGGTGAAGACGCACGTTTCGAGCATGTCTGCAAACGACTTCTACGGCAACGAAAAGTCGATTACGCTTGCGAAGGCCGACACCTTCAAGATTGAATTTGTCGATAAAGCCGGCGCTGTGACGGAACTGCGTGCCGCAAAGCCTCTCCTCGAAGGCGAAATCCTCGATGCCACCGTGATGCGCATGGCCGCTCTCGAAAAGTTTATCGCCAAGCAGATGGCTGACGCCAAGGCGAAGGGCGTGCTGTTCTCGGTGCACCTGAAGGCCACCATGATGAAGGTCTCTGACCCGGTGCTGTTCGGTGCTTTCGTGCGCGTGTTCTTCAAGGATGTGTTCGTGAAGTATGCTGACCTGTTCAAGGAACTCGGCATTGACGCGAACAACGGTCTCGGCGACTTGTACAAGCGCCTGGAAGGCAACGCCAAGGAAGCCGAAGTCAAGGCCGCCATTGATGCAGCGCTCGCCGCTGGCCCGGACCTCGCCATGGTCGATTCCGCGAAGGGTATCACCAACTTGCACGTTCCCAGCGACATCATCATCGACGCTTCGATGCCCGCGATGATCCGCAATTCCGGCTGCATGTGGAACAAGGAAGGCAAGCTGCAAGAAGTGAAGGCTTGTGTTCCGGACCGCTGCTACGCCGGCATCTACGAAGCCGCGATTGAATTCTGCAAGAAGAACGGCGCCTTCGACCCGAAAACCATGGGCACTGTTCCGAACGTCGGTCTCATGGCCCAAGGCGCCGAAGAATACGGCAGCCACGACAAGACCTTCATCGCCAAGGGCAAGGGCGTCATCCGCGCCGTGAACGCAAACGGCGAAGTGCTCCTGCAGCAGGATGTGGAAGCTGGCGACATCTACCGTATGTGCCAGGCGAAAGACGCTCCGATCCGCGACTGGGTCAAGCTCGCCGTTACGCGCGCTCGCGTCAGCAACACGCCGGCAATCTTTTGGCTGGATCCGCAGCGCGCCCATGACCGCGAAATCCAGAAGAAGGTGGAAGTTTATCTGAAGGACCACGACTTGAGCGGCCTCGACATCAAGATTATGAGCCCGAAGGATGCCATCGTGGAAACCATGACCCGCGCAAAGGCTGGCCTCGACACCATCAGCGTCACGGGCAACGTGATGCGCGACTACCTCACCGACCTTTTCCCGATTCTCGAAGTCGGAACGTCTGCCAAGATGCTCAGTATCGTGCCGCTCATGGCTGGCGGCGGACTCTTCGAAACGGGTGCAGGTGGCTCCGCCCCCAAGCAGGTGCAACAGTTCCTCGCCGAAAACTACCTCCGCTGGGATTCCCTCGGTGAATATTTCGCGCTCGTTCCCGCGTTCGAACAAGTCGCCTCTACCACCGGCAATAAGAAGGCGAAAGTCCTCGCCGACACGCTGGACGAAGCGAACGGCAAGATTCTTGAATTCAACCGCACCCCGGCAAGGAAGATTGGCGAACTCGACAACCGCGGCTCACACTTCTACCTGGCCCTCTACTGGTCGCAGGCTCTCGCCGCCCAGAAGGACGATGCGGAACTTGCCGCCAAGTTCGCCCCGGTCGCTGCGACCCTCGCCGAAAACGAGCAGAAGATCGTCGCCGCGTTTGCCGCCGAGCAAGGCAAACCCGCCGACATCGGTGGCTATTACCTGCCGAAGGCCGAGCTGCTGAAAAAATGGATGCGCCCGGTAGCGGAATTCAACGCCGTCATCGACGCGTTGTAATCGGCGCGCTGCAATTATCGCAGGTATGAAAATCAAGAACGCCTCTTGACGGAGGCGTTCTTTTTTGCAAGTTACATTTTAAAGAATTCGTTCACTTTGCTGCAGACAAAGTCGATTTCTTCGGTTTTCAGACCAAAGAACATCGGCAGGCGCAGCAAGCGATTGCTTTCGCTGGTGGTGTACTTATCTTCGCCGCTAAAGCGGCCATAGCGCAGGCCCGCGGGTGACGAATGCAGCGGAACATAGTGGAACACCGCTAGAATGCCGTTGTACACCAGGTGTTTGAGGAGCGCCGTACGCGTCTGTAAATCATCGACCTTCAAGTAGAACATGTGCGCGTTGTGCGTGCAGTGTTCCGGAATAAATGGTAATTTAATCAGGCCCTTGTCGGCCAGCGGCTGCAAGCGTTCGCGGTAAGCGTTCCAGCTCGCCATGCGGTTGTCGTAAATTTCGTCAGCGCATTCCAGTTCCGCATAAAGGTAAGCGGCATTGAGTTCGCTCGGCAAGTAGCTGGAGCCAAGTTCTACCCATGTGTACTTGTCGACTTCGCCACGGTGGAACTGGCAGCGGTTCGTGCCCTTTTCGCGAATGATTTCGGCGCGGTCGCAATACTTTTTGTCGTTGATGAGCAGAGCGCCACCCTCGCCCATGCTGTAATTCTTGGTTTCGTGATAGCTGTAGCAACCAAAATCGCCAAGTGTTCCGAGAGCCTTGCCCTTGTAAGTTGCCATCATGCCTTGAGCAGCATCTTCAACCACGAATAGATTGTGACGTTTTGCAATCTCGTTGATTTTGTCCATTTCGCAAGCCACGCCCGCATAGTGCACCGGCACAATCGCCTTCGTCTTCTCGGTGATGGCAGCCTCGATCAAGTTCTCGTCCAGGTTCATGGTGTCGGGGCGAATGTCCACGAATACGCACTTGGCCCCCTGCGACACGAACGCATCGGCCGTACTCACGAATGTGAACGACGGCATAATCACCTCGTCGCCGGGCTGAATGTCGCAAAGGCGGGCCGACATTTCAAGCGCATGCGTGCAACTCGTGGTCAGCAGCGCCTTCGCCGTACCGGTATGCTTTTCAAGCCAATCATGGCACATCAAGTTGTAAGTGCCATCACCACAAATACGGCCACTTTCGACGGCCTGCTTCACATAATCGAGTTCGAGCCCCACGAACGGCGGCTTGTTGAATGGAATCTTCATAACGCAGAAAATATATATTTTTCAGGCATAAAAAAGATATATTGTTTACACCATGAGTTTTAAAAAGAAAATGTTGCTTCTCGGCGGTGGCCATGCCGAAATCCCGCTGATCCAGGCTGCGCAAAGTTTGGGCTGGTACGTGATTACCACGGGTAATGCCCGCGAAGGATTGGGCCACCCTTACGCCGACAAGAACGTTTTTGCAGACTTTAGCGATAAAGACGCCATGCTGGAACTCGCCAAGAGCGAGGGCGTTCAAGCAGTTTGCTCCGGCTGCAACGATTTCGCCTTACTTTCGACCGTGTACGTTTGCGAAAAGTTGGGACTCCCCGGCCACGACAGCTACGCGACAAGCCTCGAGATTCATCACAAGGACAAGTACCGCGCACTCGCTACACGGCTCGGCATCCCGACGCCGCGCGCCATTACTGTCCGCGTATCGAATCGCTCCGAAAACTGCGCCGACTTTGAAACCGCGATTGCACAACTCACATTCCCGATTATCGTGAAGCCCGTCGACTTGACCGGCGGCAAGGGAATTCATCGCGCCGCAAACGCCGACGAAGCCCGGGTCGCTTACAAAGATGCCTGCAACCGCACACGCCAAGACCACATCGTGGTCGAAGAATTCGTACAAGGCTCCAACCACGGATTCTCCGCCATGCTCGTAAAAGGCAAAGTCGCATTCGCCTTCTCCGACAACGAGCAGTACTACATCAACAAGTACATGGTATCGGGCGCAAATTCGCCGAGTACCTCCAACAACAAGACTCTTGCCATGCTCCGCGAGTACAGCGAACGCATCGCGCAAGAATTGCACCTGGTCGACGGCATTCTGCACATCCAGTACATCGAACGGGCCGACGGCACCCCCGTCATCATCGAAATCTGTCGCCGTCCGCCGGGAGATTTGTACATCAAGTTCGTGAAGTACGCGACAGGCATCGACTACCCGAAATTTATCGTTCAGGCAGAGACAGGCGAAGACATTTCCGGCATCGCCGACGTTCCCACGCAAGGATTCTGGCTGCGCCACTGCATTATGGCCGACTGCCAGGCCGGCGAAAACGGCAGCTCGGGCACGGTCCGCGACGTCACCTTCGCACCCGAAATTCAAGGCAACATCGTTGAAAAATTCCTGTGGTACAAACCCGGCGAAGTCATTACAGATAAACTCACCTACAAAGCGGGAATCGTCTTCTTTAAGTTTGACTCCTTCGCCGAGATGCAAGATAAAACCGCCCGTATGACCGAGCTGGCCAAAATCGCGACAGAATAAAGATTTTTTAACAGAAACCGCGCACCGCGCCATAAAATATCCTATATTCCATAACATGAAGAAGGAACCTTATCAGATTGCGTTTATCGGGGGCGGAATCAATTCGGCCATCGGCGAAGTCCACAAGGCAGCAAGCCAGATGGACGGCCATTTTGAGCTTGTAGCGGGCGCATTCAGCACCCACGCCGAAACCAACCAAAAAACCGCCCGCACCTGGGGCGTCGCCGACGAACGCACCTATGCCGACTACCACGAACTTTTGAAAGCCGAAAAAGGCAAGCTCGACGCAGTCGTAGTGCTCGCGCCAACCGATTACCACAAAGACATCGTGATTGACGCACTGAACGCCGGGTTCCCCGTGATTTGCGAAAAGTCGCTCGCCACCAGCGTAGCCGAAGGTGAAGCCATCGCAAAAGTTGTCGCCGACACCAAAGGATTCTTCTGCACCACTTACAACTACACCGGCTACCCCATGGTGCGCGAACTCAAGCAGTTCATTGCCGATGGCAAGCTCGGTAAAATCCAGCAAGTGCAAGTCGAAATGCCGCAAGAAGGCTTTATGCGACTGGGCGCCAACAACGAACCGCCCAAGCCGCAAAGCTGGCGACTCAAGGATACCGTGATCCCGAAAATTTCACTAGACCTCGGCAGCCACCTGCACAACATGATTTACTTTTTGACCGGCGAACGCCCCGAACACATCGTGGCCGACCAAACCACCTTCGGGCTTTTCCCGCAGATTGTCGATAACGTGGGCGCTCTCGTGCAATACACCAACAATGTTCGCGCCCAAATCTGGTTCAGCAAAACCGCACTCGGCAACCGCAACGGCCTCCGCATTCGCGTGTACGGCAGCGAAGGCAGCGCCGAATGGTTCCAGCTGGAACCCGAAACGCTCAAGACCTGTGACCTGCGCGGCAACGTAAGCCTGCGCGACCGCACCGGCGACGTCAAAATCGCCAACCAGCAACGCTACAACCGCTTTAAGGCCGGCCACCCCGCAGGCTTTATCGAAGCCTTCGCGAACTACTACAAAGACATCGCCGACTGTCTCGGCCAATATTTCGCAACCGGCAGCTTTACAAGTCAATATGTATGCGGCATTCACACCTCGCTGGAAGGCCTCGCCATGATGCAAGCCGCCGCGAAATCCGCACAAAGTAACAAGTGGGAATCTGTTCAGCAAAGGTTTTAAATGAAACTCTCTTTTGTCATTCCCTGTTACCGTAGCGAAAACACCATCGAAACCGTGGTGCAAGAAATCCGCGAAACCGTGGCAACGCGCCCCGGCACCGACTACGAAATCGTGCTAGTGAACGACTGCAGCCCCGATGGCGTATGGCAAGTCATCAAAAAACTCGCCGCAGCCGACAACAAGATCAAAGGAATCTGCCTCGCCAAGAACTTCGGGCAGCACAGCGCCCTAATGGCAGGCTATGGCCATGCCACTGGCGACTACATCATCAGCCTCGATGACGACGGCCAGACCCCCGCCAGCGAAAGTTTCAAACTTGTAGACAAACTAGAAGAAGGCTACGATGTCGTTTACGGCTACTACCAGCATTCGGCACAACACCTATTCCGCCGTTTTGGCACCTGGGTCAACAAGAAAATGGCCGAAGCGATCATTGGTCAGCCCAAGACGCTTCGCACCACCAGTTTCTTTATTATGCGCAAGTTCATCGTCGATGAAATCGTGCGCTACCCCAACCCCTTCGCCTATATTAGCGGGCTTGTTTTCCGCGCCACCAAGAACCTCGGCAACGTCGAAGTGCAACACCGCCGCCGCCTCGAAGGTCGCTCCGGTTACACGCTCGCAGGCCTTATCGGGCTCTGGATTAACGGTTTTACCGCATTCTCCGTCAAGCCGCTCCGCGCCGCAACCTTTATCGGAATCTTATGCGCCCTTTTGGGATTCAGCTCGGGCCTGTTCGTGGTCTACAAAAAGCTCATGTTTCCCGAAGTTCCCGTGGGTTACACCAGCATGCTTGCCACGCTCCTGTTTGTGGGCGGCATGATCATGCTCTTACTCGGGCTCATCGGCGAATACGTGGGCCGCATCTATATCAGCATCAACCAGTCGCCGCAATACGTGGTGCGAGAAAGAACGTTCTAGGTAAAGCAAATGGCAGCGACGCAGACAAGCGAATGGACCACCGTCATCAAGCCCAAATCGAGCTTACTCGAAGTAAACTTTGGCGAACTTTGGCAGTACCGCGATTTGTACCGCATGTTCGTGAAGCGCGATATCGTTACCTGGTACAAGCAAACCATTCTCGGCCCGCTGTGGTTCTTTATCCAGCCCATCATGACCACAATCATGTTCATGGTCGTGTTCGGCGGCATCGCCAAAATCAGCACCGACGGGCTCCCGCAACCGCTCTTTTACCTCGCAGGCATTTGCCTGTGGACCTATTTTTCGGAATGTCTTAACCAGACCAGCAAAACGTTCATTGAAAACGCGAACATGTTCGGCAAGGTGTACTTTCCGCGACTCGTCGTGCCGCTCGCAACCGTTACCAGCAACCTCGTGCGACTCGGCATCCAAATGGGGCTGTTCCTGACTGTGTTTGCGTACTACCTGATTTTCACTGACGCCCCGGTGCACCCGAACATTTACCTGCTGCTCACGCCCGTACTTATCGCGCTCATCGCGGCACTCGCACTTGGCTTTGGCGTGCTATTCAGCAGCCTCACCACCAAATACCGCGACCTCACATTCCTGCTCACATTCATTGTGCAACTATGGATGTACGCCACGCCGGTGATTTACCCGCTCAGCACCATCGAAGACCCGCGCCTCAAAATGCTGATGCAGGCAAACCCGCTCACCAGCATCATGGAAACCTTCAAGTTCGGCATGCTCGGCGTGGGCGAATTCAGCTGGGCCGCCCTCGGCTACACCGCCGGCTTCGCCGCCTTCATCTTAGCACTCGGCGTAATCGTATTCAACAAAATCCAGCGCACCTTCATGGATACGGTGTAAATGGCGCGTTCCAAGACACATAAGGTTACGCTGCAGTACAAGAATTGCCCGCGCACAGAAGACGGGCTAGAAATCCGGGCTTCGTACAAATGCAACAAATGCAATGGAAAAGGCAAGACCTTTGGCATATTCAGAATATGCGTTCCTTGTGACGGCACAGGCATTATCAACCTAGTAGACTGTTCCGACTGCCTAGGGACTGGCGTCAACGCAAAAAAAGGAATCTGCAGCACCTGCAAAGGAAAAAAGGTTGTCACCCAGCTCAAAGCCCACGATATCGCTTTAGAAAAGAATTGGTGCACTAAATTTAAAGAGAACCCCGTAAAAGCGCTCACCTGGTCCATAATCAACATCGCGCTCATTGCATTGTTTTTTAGAACAACGTGGCTCTATTTAAGCGTAGATTTAGTTCCCGACAAATTTATCGACTGTGTATTCATACGCATCCCAATGATTGCCTGGTTCTTCCTCATTTTCAATTGCATTTCGATCTTTAGGGGGTCCCGATATGATCCAGAAAGGAGATTGCTCCGAGCCGTAGGGCTAGGAACCATCGGTGCAGGCCTCCTAGTTTCGCTCATTGTCGGGCCGCTTACTTGTGAAAAATATGAATTACTTATAGCCCAAGCGACGGAACATTTCAATAAGTACAGTAAAGGCGACAATATAATATGCACTACGATCAACATCAAAAAAAGAGAACGTATGTGCATATACTACGGTGACGCAATACTTACCACTGGGGACTCAATACCAGTCAAAATAGTCGTGCACAACGAAAAAACACGAAGCTACCTTTACATGGAATCAACCATTCCCAGGCACATATCTGATTCTTGGAAATAAGAATTGACAATTATACTAACAAGTATACAAGATGTTAGTACATTCATCAATACAACATTCAAATTTAGCGGATGCGATTCGGTGTAAGCAATTCGCGCGAAATTTCTTCGCGATGGTTTTCGCGAACGCCGCAGTCCTTTGCAATCTCGTTCCAACAAGCGACAGCATTTTCGACTTGGTCTATAATTCCCGCGTACTTGCGGATTCCGACGCGTTCCGCCACCGCTTTAAGATCATCGCGCGTGATATTCTCTTGTTTCATATTCACTGACATCTGGTGGCGATTTATCCAGCGACTCCTCGGGTTGTTGGCATAGCACAAGTCATATGCGGGAGCAAGTTTCCAGATACCGGATTCATCCATCAAGAAGGAAATGTTCTTGGTGTGGTCGTCATTGTTTTTTGCCAACACATTGAACACCATGCAACGGAATATGCCTTCGTCGGCCTTGGCATCGAGCCCGAGTTTGCGCATTACAGCAAAGGCGTCCTCATAAGAATGACGTGCGTCTCGATCCAAGTGGGCCAAGGCCGCAAGCGTTTGCATGTGCAGTTTGAGCCCGTCACATTTACGATCAAAACGCTTGGTCATAAAGTGGCAACCGCTGCTATCTTCCAGAATGCGGCTTTCGCTCATGCGGATTCCAGCCCGTAACGCCATCTTGTAATAAGCGTATTCAACATTGCCGATTCCGCGGGGGATTTCGGTAATGCTATCATGTTCTCGATAACTTACACCGTCAAACTTGAGCAGCCAATATTCAAACCCTTTTGGCGCAGGCACCTGGCCACTACGCACCTCACCCGTGGATTCGTTATAGGCAATAATCGCTTTTGGTTTTGCGCCACCAGCAGAAGTTCCAACTCGCAAAATATCGTACAAAGTCTTATCCTGTTGGACAAGCTTTTTCCGGAATTTTTCGCGGTCCCGAAAAACACTCTCGGCCAGTTTTACGAGATCGTCCACAAAAATTTCTGTAGATTCGTCTAGTCCCAGCGTAGACAAGCTAGGTTCAAATTCCAAGGCGCCCATAGAACGCTTGCCAACATAGCACAGGCGTTCCAGCGGAGTCACCGTCTCTAGCGGTCGTCCCATGGTCTGGAACCATTCCGAAATAATCTGGTCACCGAACCTATCCGGGAGCGAATCCGCAATGAGTCCTGGGAGTCCGCGAAAGCAGTTGTTCCTATTCTCGGCAAAAGAGAAAACACCCTTTGCCACGGGCATCTTTATCGGGGATACCGGCAACGGATTGCGGACAAAATTGGGTTCATATTCAAAATAGGCAACACCCCGCGAGGTATCCCACGACAACGCCCCGATAGGCTTGCCCCACAAACGCACGTTTACGACAAGTTCGCTCATTTAGCATTGCTCCGTTTAATACGCTGAATCTTGCCGCCCTGCAACTTGCGCAACAAGAGTGGACTTACGGGGGGCTCAGGCAAGAGCTGCTCTACATTTTCAAGCATGCCTAGGGAACGCAGCACACTTAAAAGGATTTGTACTGACACGGCGCCCCCACGTTCCATCTTGGCAATTGTACCTACGCCCACGCCGGCAGACTCAGCCAGTTCAGACTGCATAAGCCCTTTACGCAGGCGGTATTCCTTGAGCCTTGAGCCCATTTCCTTCAAAATGGAGGGTGTAGTCATTTCGTTCCACATGGTTAGTAATATACATAATAATCACCACAAAAATGACGATTATCGTAAAAAAGTTGGATAAAACACTTTTTTGCGATAGTTATAACAACTACATACGCAATCTTTTACTCATTTCATGACCATCACTACCTCCCTGCGGATAAGCGTGAAACCACAGTATGGCGATGTAGAACTTTGGTGTTGAAGCCCCCAGTAATGTTTAAGATTTCAAACACAAGCCCTTTATGATGGTCAAAATCGCCATTCTAAGCCACGGACTTATCCACAACACCAAAGTCGTACTTTCCCCCTGCGTTTCTACACATTTGTTCACCATCAAATACAATTCCGGAACAAGTCATTGTCAATACTTAAAGACAAAAATTGGCCAAATTCGGCCATATCGCCCGCACGCTCTACGCTTTATATTCCGCCATGGCTTCCATGAGCTTGTCGAAGTCGCTCTTGTAGGTCGCATCGCGAATCACGCGGAACTTGTCATATTCGCCCTCGGCAAACGCCTTTGCGATTTCGTGGGTAACTTTGCCCTTGTCTTGCAAAACATCCTCTTCGTTAAACTTGAGGAAAGCGTTAAGTTTTTCAACCCAGTCCTTCATGTACATCACCTGTCCGCGCTTCGCTTGCCGTTCCGCATAATCCAGATACATCGTAACAATTTCGTTCAAATCTTTGATTTCTTCTTGAGAGAGGTAATTCTTGGCAACGGAAACATCCGGCTTACGGATATCTCCATCGGGGGCGTTTTTCCAAGTCGTAAGTCCCATATTGAGTTTTTTACTATCGGCCCTTGAATAAATGATTTCTGCCGCAGTCTGATGCGTGACTGCATAATGCAACTTGTTCTGGACCGTCGCGAAAAAATCCTTAGTAATTTGGCTATCCGGGCTGTAGTCCGCGCTGCACCGGGCATAGATATCCGTAATCTTCTGGTAGAAGCGCCGCTCGCTAGCACGGATTTCACGAATACGCTCGAGCTGCTCCTCGAAGTAGTCCTTGCCGAAGAAATTTACCGGATTTTTGAGGCGTTCGTCGTTCATGGCGAACCCCTTGATAATATATTCCTTGAGGACATGCGTGGCCCAGATACGGAACATCGTGGCTTTTTTTGAATTGATGCGGTACCCTACCGCGATAATGGCATCAAGATTGTAGATATTGGTATTATAGTTTTTGCCATCGGCGGCAGTTGTTTCCATTTTGGAAACAACTGAATTTTCTTGGAGTTCCCCCTCGGCAAAGATGTTCTTCAGGTGCTTTGAAATAGCTGCTTTTTGCACATCGAACAGTTCCGCCATCTTCGCCTGAGTCAGCCAAAGATTCTCATTCTGCAAAAGGATTTCAACCTTCACCTCTGCATTATCGGTTTTGTAAAGCAAAATCTCATCCATATACACAAATGTACACTACTTTTATAGCCCTGTCAAGCCCACTTTACAACTTTTTTCAAATAATAGCATTTGCAATCCATCTTAAGCAGAAACCCACACTATAAGAAATTAAACAACGAGGATACACTATTTGAATTGATAGACGAAAAGAGAACTTGACTTAATTATAGAAACCGGCAAGCTTAGCCCGCAGATTTTTCGCACATTTCCGACCATTTCTCCATTTTCGTCTGCTTCGGCGGTACGTTCCCCCGTCAAGCACTTTTCTTGCATCACTTCACCATCGCGAGCACCTGTTCCTTGGTAATAAAGTTCACGTTTTGCCATAAGAGAAAGAACCATATCGTTTGCATACGGATCAATGATGATGAGTTCCTTTTTTGCAGACCGCACCAGTTGCACGGCAAATTCGTAACCGCTCCAATGCGCACGAGCAGGCAACAAACCTTCGCTTGGCGGCAAGTTCGCCTTAACAAAAAAATCCACCTGTTTTTCGAGGTAAATGACACGCGAATCGAGACTTTCCAACCTGTTTTCGTGCGAAACAAGCCTTTGATTGACGCTACAACCTCGGAGCAGATGCTCTTTCAAGACTTGATTAGCCCAACGACGGAATTTTGTCGCCACAGCTGATTTGACCCGATAACCGAGTGACAGAATCATGTCCAGATTGTAGAACGGAATCTGACGTTTAACCCTTCGAGAACCTTCTATTTGAACCTGTCGGAATTTCCGACAGGTTGACTCTAGGTCTAACTCGTTTTCTTCGTAGATATGGCCAATATGTTCAACGATGTTTGTTCGTGAAGTGCCAAACAACTCTGCCATCTGAGCCTGCGTGAGCCAGACGGTTTCGTTTTCTACTCGGACCTCAATGTGGAATTCTCCGCCCTCCGGCTGATACACGATAATCTCGTTCTTCTCGATAGCCGGCAACACCTCTTTTCCATTCATCTTTTACTCCTTCAGCTGCGGACAAGCATAAAACTGCAGCACTTTTGAAATTTTGAGCACTAGAACATTTGTTCACCATTAAATATAATTTCGAGGAACGACATTGTCAATCCCCGAAATAAAAAATTTTCGGTCCTAATGAGACTATTAGTTCAGCACAACAAACGGGACCCACCGTTTGTAGAACTTCTCCTGAAATTTTAAAGGAGAAAGAATCGGGTTGTGGTCACCCTGTACAATAAAGCGTACATCTGGATGCCTTTTCGCAAGGTCAGCAATCAGTCGCAGTGTGCTAGCCAAGCGCTCGGTATAAGCGGAATCCACTGCCGCAGCATCTATTCTGTAAGGGTCCTTGAAGCCCGGTAACGGGAACTTGGCATCTAACGTAGTCCAAGCAACAAACTGCAAAGCGGGATCTCGCACACTCAGCAAGCTATCTAGCAGGGCCGCTGACTCACGGTCTGTGCGCGGCTCCACCCCAGAATTAGCCGAAATACCGAAGAACGTTTCGTCAAAGCCGACATTGCGGATGTACTTGTTGCGCATTTGCACTAGGCTATCGCCGCCATAAATAAACTGCGTCTTTACACCTTGCGCCCGCAGCACCTGCGGTAAAAAGACGGTGTCGCGGCGCCCCGTTGAATCGCGCGTAACGCTATAAATCAAGTCTTCACGTTCGGCAGTTCTTGTGCGGCTATACATACGATGATGCGCACCTACCTGATTCGGAATATTATCAAAAATCTGCAGCTGTTTTGCAAAGCGATTCGTATCTAGCGGGATTCCCCAGCTTTCAACAAGCACCAGCACATTCGTCTTGGTCGAATCAAGAAAACCGCGCGTAATCGTCGCCGAATCGGTCGTAAAATACTTTGCTTTAAACGATTCAGGCAAACTATCGCGAGCGACCGGCTTAGGAGCGGTGCGGCTCATATAGTCCACCAGCGGGAACTGCGCCAAAGGCTGCGCCGCATACTGGTTATAAGCAAACAAATGTGCAATCAATGTCACGAAAAGAATGAACGAAATGGCACTCGCGCCGAAAGGCTTCACCTTCCACATCATGGCAATAGCGAGGCCGCAAGTGACAAAAGGCAACACACCGTACCAGCCCGTAGACCAGCCCTTAATAGCGAGCAGGTTTTGCAAATCAAACCAAGCGATAAGCACCATCATAGCACCAATCAGCGGCAACAGCAACCACAACAGCCTTCTAAAACCTTTCACTAATACAAAAAGCATCAGCAAGCAAAATTCTTCAAAGCCAAAGAGACCGCGAACAATGTCTTGCCCCTTTTCGAAAGTCAGCAAGAAGGGCACAATGGTGATAAGGGCGCTCGCAATCAACGGGTAAAGGAGTTTCATTATTCAGCCCCCTTTGCAGCCGAATCGGCCACCCCTGCGTTAACCAGACGATACTTGAAGAACGTCATTTCACCAATAACCTTGAGCGTATCAACCGCGACGCTATCATAATAGTGACGTTGCAAGAAATCAACCAAACGTCCCTCATTAATCACGATTACGTTGTCATGAACAACATCTTTCATGGGGTTCGTGACGCCGAACTCCGCAAGTGCCCGAGTAATCTCCGGCAAGTACGGAGTCCAATAACCCAAAGAAATCGTACGGCGGTAACTGCCGATGGGTTCGGCCAAATAAGGCGGATTCTTATGGTGACTAAAGCGCATGTAAGCGTTCATACTCAGCAAAAACATCTTGTCCGGTTGATTATCGATGTAAGCAAACACTTGATCGTAATCGGTAGAATCTTCAATGGCCAAGGTGCGTAATTCACCTGAACCTGGACCGCGCACCATTTCGCCACTGGTAGCATAAGTAAACACATTCGCAAGTGCAATCACCGCGACCACAGCAACAGCCAACCTACGTGGCAACTCATAGCGGAACCTCCCCCACAACGGCACCGCAAGTACCGCTGCATAAAGCCAGAAACCGCTTTCTACACGGTACACCAAACGGTCCATAGCTAGCAACATGGACATCAGGTACAAAATCACACCCAGACTTGCCCACAAATACAGGAACTTTTTGCGGTTGGTCGCCCATACCAGCAAGCAGAAAATGAACCAAGTCCAAAACAGCGGCGAATGCAGCGAATGTCCCAGCGCATTCAACAACAACTGCGGAATATTTCCACGCTCTGTCTTACCACGATAATTACCGATTACATCGACAATGGCACGCAGACTATCAGCAGCGAACGTCTCGGTATCATAGAAGATCCATTCAGTAAGCATGTGGTAATCTATACCAGACTTACCCATTTCTTCAAGATCTTCGTAAACGGCATTCTGATTATAGTTGGAACCATCCCCCAGAGCAGCACGCGGCCCCTGAATATCTATATAAGGCGCATACTCCGCATTTTTATACAAGGAAGCATCAAAATGATGCATGGCAGAGGCCCCCGCAAACATTACCGCAAGACCCGCCACCGTAATCCACCGAGACTTCCAACATTGCTTCAGGTTGAACAGCAGTCCCACGCAAAAGAACGGCATTCCCATCAAAAATGCTTCCCAACGCATCACGGAACCCCAAAGCAACAGCAAAACTCCCAACACAATAGGAATGATTACGTCATTGCGAGCCCCTTTAAGGGCGCGGCAATCCACCAAACCATGAGCAAACAACAACATGCCCGCAGCACTCAAAATAGAGGCGCACTGCGTAAACTGGATAACCAAATAAAAATCGCTAGCGAACATGGCCGCAAAAAGCGTCGCCAGCAAAAGCCCCCAACGCTCGCCACAACGCCGCAACAGCACATAGCCGACAGCCGTAAAAGACGCGAACACCGCAAGCATTTCGCCAACGTAGTACCACCCCACCTTAGGGAACAAGTGATACAGAGGCAACAATGCGTAGCCATAAATTGCGTTCACAAAAAGCAGGTGCGGGTTATAATCGGTGCCGTGGGCACCGGTCAGCACCGCCGCCATAAAGTAGTCATCTATCGCCCCAAACTTGATGTCACCAAAAACAAGGCAAAGCACCAAAAAGAACAAGTTGACAGCTAGCGAATACAAAAACGCACGTTTAAATGGCATATGAGAAATATATAATCTATAATACTTGCTCAATATGTCTACCATTTCAAAAAAAGTCAAAACCAGCTAAAATCGCCCCAATTCAGCCACTTCACCCACACAAGTTCGCCACTAAGCGGCTTTTAATCTATATTACTCATTATGCAAAATAGCAGAATAAAGAACATAATCATTCTGTCCATAAAATTAGTCGCAATAGCGGCATGCCTTGTTTTTATAGCCGAGCACTATTTTTTCGAAATAGAGCCGTCAGCCGTTTCTGTCGTATTCATACTCTCCTTCGTGGTTCTCATCGCCTTAAATTGGCATACCCAAACATACAAGAAAACAAACTATTTCAAACCGATTCACATACCACTCATAGTTGTACTTCTCTTTTTAGCAGTTCATTTTAGAACAGGAATCGTCTGGGCGTTAAACACGTTCCCGCTTAGAAACGCACATACCGTATTACTCACTCTAGAAGAACCTTTCGACGCCTTTGCCTACGGGATGTTCAAGCAATACCTATCCACAACCATTCCCCAAGCAATCATAATAACAGCAATCCTTACCGTTTTTCTGTACACGATTTTGGGCAGCACAAAAAAGAGATTGACTGCCATCGGAGCATATTTCGTTGCAACCACAGTACTCTTTATCAGTGACATCCCTATATCCGATTACATACACATCCTGAACGACGAACCCGAAAAAAATGCGTTCTATTCAAAGTTCTTTGTAGAAAACTATGTCAATCCCGACACAGTCAAGATCACACCTCCCGAACACAAGCGGAACCTTATTCTGATATACATTGAATCGCTAGAGACAACATTCTCCGACAAGGAACATGGAGGTAATCAAGACACAAATCTTATTCCTGAAATTACAGAACTAGCCTTACAAAATCTAAGTTTCGGGAAAAACGGCAAGCATATTGGAGGAGGATTAGATTCTCATGGCTCTGCCGCCACATTTTCTGCAATGATCTCTCGTTCATTGGGCATTCCAGATGTTTTCAACTATAAAAAAATGCCCATAATTCACCATTACAAAAGCATATACAAAATCCTAAACGATAACGGCTACAAGCAGATCTTTTTCCAAGGTAATCCTGGTCTTTATAAACAATTTCAATATCTTGCTCTAGACCAAAAAATAAATGAAGTTTACGGCCCAGATGATTTAGCACAACGATTAAATCTAGACTATGATAATTTCGTAAAAAAACAGGGATTCAAAAACGTTCAAGATAAAGATGCATTTAGATTTGCCGGTCAAATCCTAGACACAATATCAGAACCATTTTCCCTAACATTCTTCACCATTGACACCCATTCACCCCATGGGCTTTATGACCCGGACTGCATAAAAGCCTCCGACGAAAGCAACAAAGACGAACTCCTCAAGGCTTCCGCACGCTGTGTTTCTAGAGAACTTAATAAATTCCTTGTCTCGTTAAAAAATAAATCTTTCTACGAGAACACCACCATTATTGTATTTGGAGACCACCTTTTTATGGGAACCCGTCTAGTAAAAGATTTTCCTGATAGAAAGTGGATTAACTTTTTTATAAATCCAGCAAAAATTCCAATTTCCGAAGAAAAAAGACGTTTTTCCGATATAGATATGTTCCCCACCATTCTCAGTTCAATAAACTTTGATATCGTAGGGAACCGCCTCGGATTCGGTACAGACCTTTTCAGCGATAAGAAAACACTTGTAGAAGAAATAGGGCTTGACACAATCAACAAAGAATTTTTCAAAATGACCAGCCACTTGATATACGAGAGCTATTTACTAAAAAAGCGCCAAAGCAACTAAGTAGCCAACAGCGAGACAAAAAAAATGGAACAAAACGCAAATTTAGAATTGGACAGAAGAATCGTATATCCGGATATCCTAAGGGTATTAGCAGTCTTTGCCATCATGGCCACTCATATTTGCGCTTACTTCGAGGCTGTAAACTAAACTGTGTCACAATCCACCCCCAATAACACAAAACCTTACTATAATGTAGGGAAAGGATTGTGACAATGACTAACGAAGAACTTGACTCGGTAATGGCCAAGGCCAAGGAACAGTTCAAGAAGG
>JAFXLS010000063.1 GCA_017530965.1 Fibrobacter sp. | reverse complement strand
TAGGTTCTTTTAAAGGTTTATTTTGTCTGAGATGAAGAAAAATGTGGCGGTGTTGGGTGGAGCTTTCGATCCGGTCCACATGGATCACATTAGGGTGGCGAAAACTTGCCTGGAAAGAGGCTTTTGTGACGAAGTCTGGTTCATGCCGAGTCCAGACCGCTGGGACAAGAAGCTGAATGCAAGCCCCGAAGATCGCTTTGCGATGCTTGAACTTGCGATGGAGGGGGATCCGAGGCTAATCCTTTCTGATTTGGAGATTGAGCAGGGTGACTTCCGCGGTTCGTACGTCTTTCTGTGCAACCTGCGTGAAAAGTTTCCCGATGTGAATTTTCGCTTGTTGACCGGTGCGGATACCTACGATGGCATTCCGCATTGGCGAGACCCGATGAACTTCTTTGGGACTAACTACAATGGCCACTTGCTCCTTCGGGATTTTGAACTGATTATTTTTGCCCGCAACGGTTACTCGAAACCAGATATCGCTGCTCACAAGGCGAAAGGCTACGCTCCGCTGTGGTGGCTGGGGCCCGAAGAAGGCTTCGAAGGCGTGTATTCCAGCACGGCGATACGCAAGGCTCTCCTCTGTGGCGAAGAGCCGAAGGGGCTGCACCCGAAGGTGTACGAGTATATTAAGCAGCATAATCTGTATAGAGAGTAGATGGATGATGTGGAATATGAAATGAGTAATTACTAATCGCACATCTCACATTTGAACCCTGTTGCCTGATTTTCTTATGCCAGTACCTTCAGATATGTATTTTGAAAGCGTGGTGCAGCCGGAGCATGAAGGCTGGCTGCTTCTCGATTCCCTCAGTAGCCGCTTTACCTACCATAGTCGAGAGCTCTGGGGTGAAAAGCTTGCGGGTGGCTTTGTGTCTGTGAACGGTGCCGCGGCGACGCTTGAAACGGTGGCGCACCGTGGCGACAAGGTGGTGTACCATGTAACGAACTACACCGAACCCGAGGTCCCGACGGATTACGAGGTCGTTTTTGAGGACGACGAGTTTATGCTCGTGGCAAAGCCTGCCGGTGTGCCGGTGCACCATACGGGACATATCTTCTACAACACTTTTACCTCGATTGTGCGGCGTGGGACTGACTATGAGACGGCGACTCCGATGCACCGTCTCGACCGCGACACGGGCGGGCTGATGCTTTTTGCGAAGTATGCCGAGTCGGCGGCGCGGTTTCAGAAGAACCTGAATCGTATCTTGCTTTCGAAGTTCTACTTGGCGGTCGTCCGCGGGGACTTCATTATTGACGGAATGCCAGCGACCGAGCCTGTAGATTGCACGATGCCTTTGCGCGAAGACCCCGCGGATCGCTTGCGTCTCCGTATGCACCATTTTGAAGATGGAAAGCCCTGTCACACTCGTTTTCGGAAGCTGGGTGGCGGCGAACTTTTGCATCCGGTCGGTGGAGTCTCGGAGTATTCCGTCGTTGAAGCCGAACTTTTGACGGGCCGCAAGCACCAGATTCGAGCCCATCTTGCTGAACTGGGCTTCCCGATTCTGGGCGACCGCCTGTACAGCTTCGATGGCGTTTATTACGAGAAGATGTCTCGCTCCTGGTCCCGCGATCCCTCTGTCGACAATTCCGAAGCGGGGTTGTCCGCCGAAGACCTCGCGGCCCTCGGCGGAGCCTCCCAGATGCTTTACGCCTACAAGGTGAAAATTCAGCTGCCCTACTGGAAGGAACCGAGGGTGTTTGAGTGCCGTCGGTACCCCGAAGAAATGAAGTTGCTCGTCGAAAAGGCGGAATGTGGCGCTTAAACGTCCAAAAACGCCATTGAGAAATAAAATTTTTCGAAAAAAACGCAAAAATTTTCTCTTTTCCCCTTGACAAAGAATCTGTAATATCTATATTTGGTGCCGTCGATGAGAGCTATCTCAAAGGCGAAATCTGACGAAAGTTAGAGGCAAATTGCTTCATAGCTCAGTTGGTAGAGCCCGCGACTGTTAATCGCGTTGTCCTTGGTTCGAGTCCAAGTGAAGCAGTGAAAAAGGTTCCGATGAAAGTCGGGACCTTTTTCTGTTATGTAAAAAAAACAAAAGACTAATGTCTGTTGCTTGGATTTGGCTCCTTTTGCCTAGGGGCAATTTTATATATTTAGGGAGAATTTTTTTTATGGGGGCTTTATGCTCAAAAAACTGATTGCCGTCCTGTTTGCTGCTGCGGTCTTTGCTGTGGCGGATCCTATTTCTATCGAAGGACGATTGACTGAAATTCCGGGCAAGATGCCGAGCAACGACTTGTATAGCTATGTCTACGTGTTCAAGTACAAGGTCTTGAAGGTAGAATCGGGTTCGCTCGATGCCAAGGATGTCCTGGTGGGCGTCTATAATCCGTTGATTGCCCGTGGCAAGGTCAAGGACAAGATGGCTGATAAGTCCAAGGGCAATGTGGGCGAGTTCAAGGCTAAAGCAAAGCATAAGCTCAAGCTCGTGCCACTCGAAGGCAACTGGGACGGTGCCGTCGAGGATGAATACTTCGATGACGAATCCCCGCGTTACTTGGCGATAGAAGTGAACGAGTAATTCGTGGTTTTCTCCTCCCAAATATTCCTGTTCTATTTCTTGCCGACTTTCCTGGTCGGCTACTTTGTGCTGTTGCGTTCCGGGGTGAAGCATTCCGGTCTCAACTTTTTCATTACGATTTTCAGCTACATCTTTTATGGCTGGCTTGAACCCTGGCTTGTCTTCCTGATGTTCGGCTGCACCTTGGTGGTGTATGTTGCCGGACGCTTTATCTCGGCGCCGGGAGCAAGTAAGCTTCAACGGAATGTGGCGCTCGGTGTTGCCGTCGCGGTGAACCTGGGGGCACTTGGCTTTTTCAAGTACTACATGTTCGGTATGGGCATCATTAACGATGTGGTATCGAAACTCGGTTGCGAGCAGTTCTCGGTGATGACGGTGCTCTTGCCGGTAGGCATTTCGTTCTAT
>JAFXLS010000007.1 GCA_017530965.1 Fibrobacter sp. | reverse complement strand
TAGGTAATAAATGCGACGCAGATTTTGAACTCGGAACAGTTCTCAAGATTATTGACAATATAGTTGAATAGGTTTTTAGTGCTACCGTTCTGGACGAATTTATTAACAGGCATAAAATGTATTGGGAAAACGTTCGTTTAAACGAATCAGCAGCATGCTATATGGGAAAACAGTCCAAAATGATTGTTTTAGGGCAATTCGCGCAAAAATGGATCAAATGTCATTTTTTTACGCTTGAATTTGATTATTTTTGTGTTCAAAGAAAAGGAACGTTTTCCCAATACATTTTATGCCTGTTAATAAATTCGTCCAGAACGGTAGCACTAAAAACCTATTCAACTATATTGTCAATAATCTTGAGAACTGTTCCGAGTTCAAAATCTGCGTCGCATTTATTACCTATGGTGGCTTGCAAGTTTTAATCGACACCCTCGAGCTTTTAAAAAGCAGAAACATTCCTGGACAAATACTAACAACGACCTACAAAGAAATGACTACTCCCGAAGTCATGGAACGTCTGGCAAGTTTCGATAATATTCAGCTAAAAATTTTCGTCCCTCCCACAAAAGACGAAGGTTTTCACGCCAAAGGTTATTTATTTAAGAATCCAACCGACAACGAAAACTGGTCGATTATCATCGGCTCTACCAATATTACTGGAAGAGCTATGAAGACCAATGTTGAATGGAATGTTCTTCACACTGATTCACAAGCTGATAAAAAGAGCGAATTCACAGAAAACGTACTGAAAGAATTCAACAACCTATGGAATAGTCCCTACGCCAAAGATTACTCAGAAGACTTTTTAAACGCCTACAGAGATTACCTTGAGCAAATAAAAAACACCATCAGTGCAAAACATATCGAAAACATCTTTTCATATGACGATGTTGTAATAACGCCCAACGAAATGCAGAACGAGGCTATAGTAAAGCTAGCGCAACTTCGAGACACCGGAGCACAAAAGGCACTTGCAATCGCAGCAACCGGAAGCGGAAAGACATACATGTCCGTTTTTGATTCGGTTCAATTTAAGCCCAACCGTTTACTTTTTATCGTTCATCGAGAAGACATTCTAAACAAAGCTAAGGATTCATTTAAAAAAATATATTCGTCAATCGATAGTTCAATTACATTCGGTTCCTTCACAGGAAATTTTGATGAACGGGAGTGCAAATTTGTTTTCGCAACAAGAGATAAACTCTCTCGACATTATACGGAATTCAAGCCGGATGAATTCGATTATATCGTTCTCGATGAAGCTCATCACGCAGCTAGTCCTCAATACGAAAATATTTTAAAGTATTTCAAACCCAAATTCTTATTGGGCTTAACGGCAACTCCTGAGCGAACTGATGGTCAAGACATTTATTCAATATTCGATAATAATATTGCCATCGAAATAAGGCTCAGACAAGCCCTGCAATACGACCTTATATGCCCATTCCACTATTTTGGTCTGAAAGATGCTGACGGCATTGACTATTCTCAAATAACAGCGGCGCCCGGAACAAAAGAATATATTCAACAGATATCAAACATGTTGATGATAGAAAGGCGCGTTGATCATATCATTTCCAAACTCAAACTTTACGGGCACGATGGGCGAAAAGCCAAAGTTCTCGGTTTCTGCGCTTCTGTCGAGCATGCGCAATATATGGCGAGAGAATTCAACAAGCGACTTTCCGCTAACGGAGAAGACATTGCCGTAGCCCTTTCTGGAAACGACAACATTCCGACTCGTGAGAATTATGCAAATCGTTTAGAAGACGAAAATGATGTTCTTCAATACATATTCACCGTTGACATATTCAACGAAGGTATCGATATTCCATCTGTTAATACGGTCTTAATGCTCAGACCTACAGATTCAAGCATTATTTTCCTACAGCAATTAGGACGTGGTTTGAGAAAACTCCCTGAAAAAGAATTCGTCACCGTCCTAGACTTCATTGGAAACTACAAGAACTCCTTCTTAATGGCAATCGCTCTATATGGAAGCCCCAATATTGATCGCGACACGTTAAAAGTTCAGGTTGAAAATGATTTTGGCGAATTACCTAACGGGACCTATATTCATCTTGACAGAATAACGAAGGAACAAATATTATCGCAACTCGAAGTGGAACGTTTCATGTCCATGAAATACATGAAGGAATCTTACAATGCATTCAAGACTTTGAATTGCAGCGGTAAAATTCCCATGCTGGTAGACTACCTCAAACAAGATGGAGCCATCGATCCAGTACGTTTCACTCTGTTTAGTACGAATTATAAGACATACATGGAATTCGTGTCCTATATGGAAAAAGACTCTCATCCAGAAATATCTTTTTCCTTAGATGACAATGCATTTAGTTCGGCCATGCGCCTTTTCAGTTTCTACTGTCCTGCAAAAAGAGCTGAGGAATGGATTATCTTAAATTCCATAATTGAAAACCCAAATTTCGAAGCATCTATCGACGACATTCTGCAGTTTGCACAAAAGTATTTGCCAACAATACACCCAGATCGTTTCTATCACGCTGCTGAAGTTTTGTCAGGAAAGTATTTTGACAAATCTGAAAAAACAAAATACAGCAATTCATTACTGACATTTGACAGTAAAACAATCGCATTTAACGAAAGATTGCAATCATTCTTGCAGAAGGACAAACTCGCTTTATTATGGATGACGGATCTTGTTCAATACAGTCTTTTACGCTATCAACGTGAATACTCCTCTTTTGATACAGAACTACCTTTCTTAAAATTATATCAAGAATATTCTATGAGAGACATCGCTCTATTATGCGGTTCTAAAAAAATACATTCCTCATTCAGAGGACAAGGACTATTGACTTTAGATTATCCCAACTATTATATTTTCGTCAACCTTCATAAAGACGCAAATGTCAGAGAAACCATCAATTATAAGGACAAGTTTATTAACCAAGAAATATTCCAATGGGAATCCCCCAACAGCACATCGCAATCGTCCGAACTTGGAAAAAACTTAATCGACAATATCAAGCGCAACGTCAAACTCCATCTTTTTGTTCGAAAATTTGAAGAAGTCGAAGGAATAACACAGCCATTTGTATACTTAGGACAAGTTGGAACTCTCAAAGACACAGTCAAGAATAACAAGCCCATCATGATGGAATTCGGATTATTCAATCGCGTTCCCGATGACATCTATCGTGATTTTACCACCATTGTGAAAAAGGATACTCAATCGTGAAACATATCGAAGTAGTAGCAGGCATTATTAAAGACGGCGACAAGATTTTCGCGACCCAGCGTGGTTATGGCGAATTCAAGGACGGCTGGGAATTTCCGGGTGGCAAGATGGAACCTGGCGAAACTCCGCAGCAAGCACTTGCCCGCGAACTGAAAGAAGAACTCGCTATCGATGTAAATGTCGGAAATTTTCTATGCACCGTGGACTATGACTACCCCACATTCCATTTAACAATGCACTGCTTTTATTGCTCCGTTATCGGTGGAGAATTAACCCTATTGGAACATGAAGCTGCCAAATGGTTAAAAATGACTGAGTTGCATTCCGTCAACTGGTTGCCGGCCGATGTTGAAGTTGTTGCTGCATTAGAAAGAAACCTATAAAGCGTTCCGCGCGCAATGTGCAAATTCTTGGCAATGTTACTCTTGGGCATGCCGCGAGAAATCATTTCGCGAATCCATTCGCGATTCTTTTCGCATTTCTGATTTGGAATAGGCGACTTTCCTTTAGGGCGCCCAAGGATCACACCATCCGCCTTTTTGCGAGCCAACGCCTCTTTCGTGCGTTGACTGATGAGGTTTCGTTCAATCTCGGCAGAAAGTCCAAATGCAAACGCAAGAACTTTGCTCTGAATATCATCACCAAGACGATAACCATCTTTGATCGTCCATACGCGACATTCCTTGTTCATGCAAATGTTCAAGATTTCCATAATCATGAATAGGCTGCGTCCGAGGCGTGAAAGCTCTGCGCAAATAATTAAATCGCCTTTCCGAACTTTTTTCAGAAGGCGTCCGAGCCCACGTTTAGTGTAATTCTTTGTACCGCTGATAGTTTCTTCGATCCAGCCGTCTATTTGCAGGTTCTGTTGTTGCGCAAACCGACTTATTTCAAAACGTTGATTTTCGACCGTTTGCCGGTCGGTACTCACGCGTATATAGCCGTAAACCATTATGTGAACATTCTTCCATTTTGAAACCTATATAAAAATCAGCCTCAGAAAAAACATCACCGGCCATATAAACAAAAGATACGCAAAATATAAAAATTCATCTTTCACACATTCACATACGCAAATGACTGTGGAGCCAAGCGAAGACCAAAATCAGCTAATGATTTCGGACTTTTATATCGTTTTACAGAAGCCACTTTTATTGCATAGGCCTTATCACGGCCATGAAAATAAGTATCGTAAAACTCTTTGGTAATCCCAGATTCACGTTTTGTCTGCTCCCAAATCACATCAGGAGAACCTTCCAAAATAGAGTCTATTTCAAATTCTCCGACAACCTTCTTTTCCGGAGCCGAAGAATACACAATAACCCTCTTTACAGAAGAATCTTTAAAGACCAATTTACGGAACTCATATTTCTTTGAGCCCTCAAAAATCTTGCGCGAGAATTCAGGTTTGATTGATAATAAGACTGCTTTCATTTAAATTTTCCACACAATCAAGGTTCTTCCATTAAAACAACAACATCGTTTTCATCGTAATCTTTTTCGAAGGCTTGCCGGTAGCTCGATTCCAGCGCCTCTCCGGGGGTGCAGTTTTCCCTGAACAGGACCATGCCGCTGTCCAGGCATTCCATGTCAAGCTCGCCGTCGGTGTCGATGCTTTCCGGCCGGAACGTGGACCATAGGCAATAGTCGGTGAACCCTTCCCGGATGTCTTCTTCGAGCAGGTTGTCGCCGGTGCCCGCCTGGACTTTCAGGAACGCCTTTGTGCTCTTGACCCATGCGAGTATCGCGCCGCCGAACGTGTCGTTTTCCATAGTGCCTCCGCCCCGAAAGATAGATAATGTTCGTGACAGAAAATGACTTGTTCGTTATGGCGAATTCGCCACAATTAATTTTCGAGATATCTCTTGACAGGGGCCTCGCGAGGATGTATATTTAGTGAACAAATGTTCTAGTGCTCAAAATTTCAAATAAGGCAATTTCACTCGCGCTAGCGAATAATCAGGAGGATAGAATGGCACAAATTAATGTTCAAAACACCAAAATAACTGTTTTGGATATAGACAACAAGGATTACATTTGTCTTACGGATATGGCTGGTGCCAAGGAAAATGATGTTCGTGCGGCCGATGTTATAAAGAATTGGCTCCGCAATCGTTATACATTGGAATTTTTAGGTACTTGGGAAACTATTCACAATCCTGGTTTTAAAGTGGTCGAATTTGACCACTTTAGGAAGGAGGCCGGATTGCCCACATTCGTGCTGAGTTGTAGTGAATGGATTGAGAAAACGAATGCCATTGGCATAGTCGTAAAGAAAGGGCGTTATGGCGGCACTTACGCCCATAAGGACATCGCTTTTGAATTTGGCTCGGCAATAAGTGTATCGTTTAAGTTGTATCTTATTGAGGAATTCCAGCGGCTTAAAGAAGAAGAGCAAAAACAAATTGGATGGAGCGCTAAACGGGAACTGGCGAAAATCAATTATCGCATACATACCGACGCTATCAAGCAGAATCTAATTCCTCCAAAGCTCACTGCACTGCAGAAATCTTTCGTGTATGCTGATGAAGCAGATATGCTCAATGTTGCAATGTTCGGAAAGACTGCCAAGGAATGGCGTGATGAAAACCCCTTGCTGAAAGGTAATATTCGCGATTACGCTTCAATTAACCAGCTAATTTGCCTTTCTAATATGGAAAACCTGAATGCCGTTTTTATAAACGACAACCTCTCTCAATCTGAACGCTTGGAAAAATTGAACAAAATAGCTATTCAACAAATGACGGTCCTTGAGAATGTTGACGGACGGAAGCTGTTGATTGAGAGTAAAAAATAAAAAAGCTATGTCCACAATTCTCCTCAAGAACATATACAAAGAAGGTGAATTGGACAAGGACTCAACTTGTAAGGAATATTTACACGTTGCCCATGAAGGAAGCAATGTGCTGAAATTCGCGGCAATGCTTGCATTGACATTGCCGAGGCCAAGTATTTTGGCTCAAAGAGCAACGATATGGGCAACGAGATGACTGCGTTCAGCGTTCTGGACTTCGTGACTCCCGCAGAAGTCATCGAGAAAATCCAGGAGAGCATGAAAGGACGGTGAATTCAAACTCCTCGAATTCGAGGAGGTTTTGATTATTTCACCAGGATTCTTGCGGTACGGACGCTGCGGGCGCTTTCGATGCGTACTACGTAGTTGCCCTTGGTCAGGTGAGCGAGGCTGATGCTCTTGGAAGAGGCTTCCGTTTCGGCGAAAGATTCTACCAGATGACCCATCATGTCGAACACTTGTACGCATACCATCGAGGGGGTCGGCATCGCAACGGTCAGCACATTGTTCGCATAGCCGAATTTTACGGTGTTCATTGCCACTGTCACAATTTCTGTAGTCTGTTCGCTCGAAGAAGATTCTTCGATGTTGCTGCTGGAGCTAGACGACGATTCAATCACAACATTAATTGTCGCCTTGGCGCTCGCAGCATTGTTATTGGCGCCGGTGACAGTAAGCTCAATTTCATACGGACCCTTAGCACTTTCTTCAACCAGCCCTGTAATAGTCACCGTATTACCATCTTTTTTAAGCCCGTAACTGCCCGGGAAATTCGTAAGCTGAGGGTTAGAGCCATTTTCAATCTTGAAAACAATCGGCTTAATAGAATCGCCGGGAGACAGCGTCTGCGATTCATTTTGAACGACAGTAACCTTTGTCTCTACAGACTCGCGAGTCACTTCAACGTTTGCAAAGGCGGTATCATTGTTGTTTTCGCCTATTGCAATAATTCTTATCGTGTATAACCCACCCTTCGAATTTTCATCGACAGTTCCACTGCACGTGAGCTTATTTCCTTCTACACTATACGCAAAGGATCCTTTTAACGATCCTTCGAACTTAAATGAAGATAAACTTTCATCGACACGAACATTTGCAAACTCGAACACAACCGGTTCAATCTCATTGCCCGCCAAGACCTCCTGACTTGTATTATCACTAAAAAGTTTTATTGATGTGCGAGCCTGGCCACCTACCACGGCAATCGTTCCTGACACGCTCTTTTCATCATCTTTTTCGTTCCAAACAGTGACTTTGTATTCATAATCACGGGACATCACATTGCTATTTACAGTACCGGTAATCATGATTTTTTGTTTTTTGCTATCAAGAGTCTTTGTAAGTCCAGGCGGGAGCTCACTCACGCTATAACGAGTTAGTCCCTCGTAGTCGAAAACGATAGGCGTAATAGACGTGCCCGCCGTGACGGTCTGGTTCACGTTACCGCTACTTTCATTCCATTTTAAAGACAACGTTTTTTCTTTTTCCAGTACAGTGAATTCGAACTCCGTCTTGGCGAATTTGCCTTCATTGTCCCGGACGACGATAAAAGCATTGTACGTACCAGCGGGAATATCATCTCTCATCTCTCCCGCAATTTCACATCTAGAGCCCACCCACCTTTTCGACAATCCAAAATTTTCCAAAAAGTTCGTCGATGAATATTCTGGTACAACATTTTCGTCAAGGCCAGTATTTTCATATAGAATCGTAACCGGCTTAATTTCATCGCCAGCATACACGGTCTGGGAAAGTTCCCCTGACAGAACCTGTTGCGTAATCTTTTGTGAAGCCACATATTCTTCGGCAAAAGCGGTTGCAGCAAAGAACAAGACTATTGCCAACGAAACCAGTTTTTTCACAATTTTCTCCTCTTTCTTGTGACACGAATCTACTTTAAAAATAGAAACTTTTGAGGAGACTAGTGAACTTGTATTTATTCTGCCGTGAACCCATCCAAGTCAATAGTTTTAAGAAAAAAGCCACCCGAGGTGTTTCCCGGGCGGCTGCTCAACAAAGAGTAAATTTTACTTGAGTTGTACGCGGAGCGTCTTGCCCATGCCGCGTACCAAGTAGATTCCCTTGGCAAGGCCAGCCTGTTTCAGGGTTTCGGTAACGGAGAGGCCCGCGCTATTGCCGAGGGTTGCCACAAGGCGGCCGCTTGCGTTGAACACCTTCAGGGAGCGATCCGTATTCGGCAAGAAGTTCATGCTATAGGTCGGCACGTTGCGAATGCCGCTGGTACCAAGTTCATCTTTAGTGAGTGCGAACTGGATCCAGTCCAGATTCACGTAGCTACCGGTGAACTGCACGCGCAATACATGGTCGCCTTTTTCAATTTCGGAAGTTTCGCCGTCCATGAGCGTATAGGTGTTCCAGTCTTCGGTTTGCGGCACCGCAACGGTATCGGTCACGGCCTTACCGTCGATAAACAGGCGAATGCTACCGCCTTCAAGGCCATCTGCCACGCTGGCGCGGAACACGAACTTGCCTGTAGTCACTACGTTCACGCTGTATTCGAGCCATTCGCCTGCCTGGGTGTAGCCGATAGCGTATCCCTTGCTCGCGTCAGCAGAATCCACCTGCACAATGTCGACACCGTCTTCGCGGTAGGCGCCACCTTCGTTCACAAAGTCCTTGTCGTAGAACGATACACTCTGGCCGCCCATATCGTAGTCTTCGAGCTGCACAAAGCCCGGTACGCTAAAGATGGCCTTGTAAGGTTCCTGGGTCACAGCGCCGTTAAAGTCAGCGAGCGGAATTTCCTTGATGTCGCGGATGTAACGGAAGGACTTTTCGATACCGGCGTTGTTCACGACGTCATCGCTGTAATAGTTATTGGACTGCTGCAGAGTGTTCTGGCCCGCCTGATTCTGGCCCACGCCTGCAGGGGAATTCTTGAACACGTTTTCTTTCACGGTAAAGCCGCTGGAACCTTCGTCCAGGTAGATGGGCACATTCCAGTAATCCGCCCACTTGGAAGTTCCGTTATCGTGGATATAGTTGTGCTGGATTTCGCTACCGGTACCCTGGTTACTCAAGGTGTAAATCGGACCGGAGTCGCAAAGCAAGCGGGCAATGTGGTGAATTTCGTTCCAGTTCACATGGTTATTGGTCATGGCAGTCTGATTCTTTGTCCAGCCAAAGCCAATGGAAATGCCGGAGTAGTAGGTGTAAGAGACTTCGTTATGTTCGATCACCACATAGCGCGGGTAGCCTGCGCCAATACCTACAGCACCTTGGTGTTCGTTCGTCACGTTGGTGACCAGGTTATTCTTGACCGTATCGCGGGTGCTGATTTCGTCTTTGTCACTCGGGTTGTAAGCGATATGGATTTCGGTTGTAGAATCCTGATAGAACTTGCCCAGCATAATGCCCGCGGCACCGATTTCGAAGAAGGCATTGCCCTGGATCATATCGTCGTTGGTACCGGAAACAAAGTCGAGGCCCGTAGCCGCAATCTGCGAGAACACGTTGCCCTGCACCAAAAAATGATGCGCATTTTCGACGCGGAAAGCCGCATCGGGGCGCCACAGCAAATACTTGTTACTGTTCAGTTTTTCCCAGTTTCCGCGGCTCGGATCCGGAAGCACGTCTACATTGAAGTTTGCAGCCTGCAAATCCAAGAAACCTTCTTCGCTCGGGCGTGTATAGTTGGAATGGGCAAAGGTCAGGCCTTCGAAAGACATGTAGCCCACCTTGTTCTTGGTGTCTTTACCCAAAACGCTGAACAAAGTATTGAGGCGGGGTGCAACCACGTGGGCAGTCGCCATACTTTCGCCTTCACGGGGCTTGTAATAAAGCGTTTGATTCTTTTCGTCCAGGTACCATTCACCCGGAGCGTCAATCAAGTCGTAGGAGTTTTCCAGATAAAAGACCTGCTGCTTAGGCGGATCGCTCATGAAAGCGGTACCGAGCATCGGGTATGCGCGGTGGAACAACTTAGTGCGTTCAGGATCCTTGGGAATGAGCTTTGCCGTACCGCCGTTCACCTGGGCCTTTTCCAGGCGCAAGATGTTTTCGGACCAGGCGATCATCAGGTGGATTTCGACATCTTCGATGTTCTTGATATTCTTGACGTAGTCGGCAGAGACATCGAAGGCGCGGCCCGAAGAGTCCACCTTCGTAAGGCGCACGAAATCGTGGTCGAAGCCGCCGTTGCCCTTTTCGTTTGCGGCAATCACGTTGGGGAAACACGCACGAACCGCCTTGCGGTTGTTCACGTAAAGCTGGCGGAATCGACCGTCTACGCCTTCAGCTTTCCAGATGTTGTTTGCCTCGTCGTGAATGGTCCAGCCGGTAATCTGCATGCCGCCGGTAATGAGCGGCTTTTCGCCATCGGCCGCCTTATAGCGCACGTAGTGGCCATCCTTACCGCCATCGGCTTCGGTGAAGTTGACGGTGGCCGGGAGCACATAGGTGCCTTCGCGGAGAATTACTTCGATGTCGCCTGTCATGGAGCCGTTAATAGCGCGCACGGCTTTTTGTGCCTGCGTGATTGTCTTGAACGGAGCATCTTTTGTACCCGCGGCAGCATCACTGCCCGAAGGGGAAACATAGAATGTCGCCTGAGTGGCAGCAGTGGCGGCACCGGCAAAAGCGAGCGTGCAGCCAAAGGCCAAAGAAAGAATCCTTGTATCCATAAGAAACCTCACGAAAAATCCACACCAGTAAAAAAAATACCTTTTGCCATCAAAAAAAGAACTCCCTTTTCGGGAGTTCTCGTTGACAACTTATCAATGCCGAAACGCTTATTTGATGCGGTGTCCGGTCAAGTCAAAGCGCATTCCGTTCTTTTCGACAAAGAGCTTGCCGCCTTGTTTGCGTAGGCGCGGAGCCGCCTTGGAAACCGCTGCCGGAGCGATTGCGCGGATTCCTGTTTTGTCTTCGCAAGTTTCTTTTTCGCAGAACTGGAGCCAGTCCACATTTACATAGCTGCCCGCAATGACAAGCCTTAAAATGTGTTCGCCCGCCGTAAGGTCTGCGGTTCCGATATCAATTTCCTTGTATACATTCCAGGTGGTATCAATCTTGTCGAATGTAATGGTATCGAGAAGCACTTCGCCATCGACAAGCAGCTGGATTTTCGAAGTCTCGGAAGCGGTCGCCACATTCGCGCGAACGCCGTACTTGCCATCGGCAGCGACTTTCACGCTGTATTCAAGCCACTCGCCCGCCTCGGTGTAACCGATTGCATAGCCCTTGCAAGCATCACCATTGCAAGTCGCACCTTCCAAGGTAACGACATCCACGGCATCTTCGCGGTAGATTTCGCCCTTGTTCGCAGCATCTTTGTCATAGAAACTGAATCGGTTGCCACCCTTGTCGTAGTTTTCGGCCTCGATTTTGCCCGGAACCGCCACAGGTTCGCCGCTATACGCTTCGCGTAGCAGCGGAGTCGTTTCGACGGTGTCGGCCCAGGCCATTTTCATGCGGTCTACGCCCGACTGGTTCACGATTTCGAGCTTGATGTTTGCACCCTCGCCGCTGCGCTTGGTCATGCTGTACCAGTCGCCATCGCGGAGCCCCGGCCAATAAAAGCTACCCATTTCCCATTCGCGCAACTGGTCGCTCATGCCGCGAATGTAGGCCATAAAATAGTTTGTCGGAGTAGAATTATAGTCCATGTAGTCATAATGCACACCGTTCTTTTCGCCAGGGCTCATGGCGCCGCCCCATTCTGTACACACGGTGCGGTCAATGTACTTGCCCACCTTACCCTTGAAGCTGTTTTTCCAGCCCTGTTCGGTGGTAATGCTCATGTTCCAGAACGTGTATTCGTGCACTGCAAAAAGGCAACCTTCAAAACGCGGGTCGTCGGCAATGTCGGGCACATTCCACGCAAGGCCCGAGCCGTCGAGCAGAATATGGTCGCGCGGCACATTCGGGAACTTGCTCAGCCACTGGGCATAAAGATCGCGCAGTTCCGTTTTGCTGTACATGTGCGGCTCATTGAAAATTTCAAAATAGGCATTCGGGTGGTCGCCGTATTTTTCGACGATTTTCGCCCACATGCTCCACCAATCATTCATATTTTTCGGGCCCGAAGGCTGTGCGGGGCCCCAATAGCCCATCACGATGCGGCCCTTGGAAAGGCCCATATCGATAACACCCGTGTAGGTATCCCAAAACTTGAGGACTGTGGGTTCGTTCACCGGGATGCGCACGCTGTTGGTGCCGAACAGTTCCTGGAACTGCCCGATAACGCGGTCTGCCACCACAGATGCCGACTGGTAATTGTCCGACAGGCTCATGCCCGAAAGCACCAGCACGTCAGACACAAAATTATCGCGCTTATCCGCCCAGTTGACACCGCGGAACTGGCTCGTTACCGCGAAGGAACTCACCGACGAAACAGCCACCGCCGCCAAAGCGATACAGGCGGCACGCCTGACCTTGAAACCAAACATCATAAGAACACCTTCCTTTTAACCACCTCTCACACCAACATTAAAATTACCTTTTCCATGCCCAAAAGGAACCCCCTTCCAGAAGTTCCCATGGACAAGATATCAATAGGTCAGAAACCCACTTTTTGCAAAAGAGTCGTCGCGTAGCTAAATCCGTCGCGTTGGATTTTCAGAATGTACGTGCCGTTTTTCATGTCACCGATGCCGATACTGAAGCTGGACTGCCCTGCTGCAAGCGCCACCGACTTGACCAGGCGACCGTTCATGCCGTAGATTCGAGCGGTATAACCCTGCGAAAGCGCCGTACCGGCATCGATCTGCAATTCGTCGCCCATGATGCGCGCCTTCAAATCGGGGCGAGTAACTCGCGATTCACTAGGCGCGGCAATCGTCGTTGGTTCGGGTTTCGGTTTGTTGCGCAGCAGGCGCACACTGTAGATGCCGCCGACCATTCCCGAACTTGCCGTAAACGAGATGCGCACAATCTTCTTGCCCTTCACCATGTTGTCCGGAATCGGGTAAGTCACATTCACGAATTCGTCCTTATTCCACTTGCCCGAAATGTTTTCGGTCACGAGTTTTTCGTCGTCAATCTTGATATCGAATTCGCGAGTGCAGCCCTCGTTGCCCCAGTAGCGCACCATAAGGCTCAGGGAATCTTCGCTGTTCGTCTCGAATTCATAGCTGATGAGGCCGCCATCGCCACCGCTGCACTTGCCCGCATCGCGGTAAAATTCACCCTGGTGCGTCCCTGTCGAAGAATTTTCCGTTTTCATCTTGTGGTCCACTTCGGGCTGCTGCTCGCCGGGCGCCACCTTGTCAACCGTCTTCTCGTCGAGCGCCAAGGCCTCTTCCTGCTCCTTTTTCAGGCGTTCGAGAATCGAAGGGTCGGTAAGCACCATCCAGTACATCATGTAGCGAGCATCGTGCACTTCGTAGAACGGCTCCAGCAACAGGTTTGCATCCTTCTTGTTTGCAAACAGGTACGGAGCCTTAAAGTGCATAGGCTCGCCCTTCACCGGTTCCACCTTCGACGGGATATCTTCCTTCTTGCTCGCAAGCATCGGAGCCTGATCCAGCGACTGCAACGCCCCCGACGCAATATGGCTCCAGCGACCGTCATCGGCCACAAGGCCATTTAAGTTCTCGGTTCCGGTCTTTGCAGAAAGCACGATCGGCCCGTGCATTAACGCCACGTAATCGCTCACGCCGGGCAAATCTTCGGTATGCGTGTACATCGGGAACAGCACCTCGATTACATCGCCCGACTTCCACGATTTTCCCGCAGAAACATAGCTGGAGGGCTCCGACTTTTTCACAACGGTATCGCCGTTCACAATCACCTTGAAATCAGCTTCTTTCACCCAATACGGGTGGCGAACCTTGAAGTCGAACGAACCAGAACCCATCACCGTAAACTTCGCACTTTCACCCTTCGGGAAGGCGGTTTCCTGCTTGATGGTCACCTTCTTGTCTTTCCAATTCAGGAGCGATGCAGCAAACAAGTTCACGTAAAGGTCGTCGCCATCCTTCGTATAGATAAACTGCGAATACTTGGTCGGGTTTTCCATGCCCGAACCCACGCAGCACCACATAGCCGCATTCACCTTGGAATACACCCGGTAATGGCGGGGACGTGCAGGAGTGAAGTACACGTACCCGCCATGTTTTGGATGTATTGTGGATAAGATATGGTTAAAGAGCGCACGTTCGTAAAAATCCGCCTGCTTGGCACTGTGATCCATATTGAACAGGCGTTCCGTCAACTTGAGCATATTGTACGTATTGCAGGATTCCGGTCCTTCGCGTTCCTCCACGTACTTTTTGTGATTGTCGAGCGCCGGGAAATGTTCCGAAATGCTGTTGCCGCCAATCGCGATGCTGCGCTTGTTCACGACGCGATCCCAGAAGTATTCAGAGCCCTTCACGTATGTCGCATCGTTCGTGAGTTCGGCGATGCGCGCAAAGCCCACAACCTTCGGCACCTGCGTATTCGCGTGGATGTTCGTCAAGTTGTCGTTCCCTGCCGCCATTGCATTCAAAAGCCACTTGTGCGACCAGCGCTTGGCCTCTTTCAGGTACTTCTCGTTTTTCGTCAACGCATACGCATCGGCATAGACTTCGTCCATGCCGCCATGTTCCGTGCCAAGCATCGATTCCATGGCATTGTCGTTGAGTCCTCCCGTAATCGTAAGGCCCCAGTCGCAAAGGGCAAGGAACATCGTCTTCGCCTGTTCGTAACCGCCATAAATGTAGGCGTCGCGAAGCCCCGCAAAAGTCTTGTGAATGTTGTACCAGGGCACCCAATAGCCGTTCTGCGCGCCTGCGTTTCCACTCTTGAACTTCAGCCACATCTGCTTTCCGTTCGGCACGCCGCTCAGGTAACCCTTGAAATTGTTGTCTCTGGAATTATAGTCCTGAATCGTCTTGAGTTCGCTCAGCACATACTCCAAGCGTTCCTTGATAAGTTCGTCGCCCGTTGCCGCATACTGCATCGCCAAGGCACTCAAATAATGCCCAAGCACATGTCCGTCGAGGCCCGCCCAGTTCGAAAACTTGGAAGCCTTCGGCTTCATGCCCGCTTCCTCGTAGAAGGGTGCAATCAGCTTGTCCGTATCGTAGGCAAGCAGCGTTTCGACATTTAAATCCTGCCGCTCCTTGAGCGGACCATCAAGCAGTTGGACATCTCCCAGCGCAAACATGTCGGGGTAAAGCAGATCCTGCGAAAAGCCCTGCGTAAAGGCGCCGCCCACAACAGCAAGGGCAACGCAGGCAAATCGATTCATTTTGATTCCAAACATTATACCATCCTTTTTCAAACACCTGAAAAACCTCTATAAAAATAAATTCCAAGGCCTGCATTTTCCGCCCTCCAAAACATTCTCTTTTGACAAAATTTCAAAAGCTATTTACGCAAAAAAACACCCCGCTTTATAAGCGAGGCGTTCTCTCTTTCTTAGGAAACTTATTACTTGATGCGATGTCCCGTCAAGTCGAAACGCTTACCACTCTTTTCGATGAAGAGCGCATTGCCTTTCTTGATGAGGCGAGGCGCAGAAGTATTACGCACCGTTGTGGGAATTGCCGTGCGAAGGCCCATAGATTCTTCGCAGCTTTCACCCGCACAGAACTTGATATAATCAATATCCATCCAATCGCCAGTTACCGTAAAGCGGAGGATGTGTTCACCTTCAGTCAAGCTCACGGATGCTTTGACTTCGTTGTATTCGTCGTAATTGTCTTCGCCGGTGGTCGCCTGCGGCACCGCAATTTCTTCGGTAATGTCCTTGCCATCCATGGAGAGCTTGAAACTGGAGGTATTATTAGCCGAAGCCACGGCTGCGAGCATAGTGTAAGTTCCCGTTGCAGCAACCTTCACGGTATATTCGAGCCATTCACCCGCCTGGTTGTAGCCGACGATGTATCCGGTTGCCTTCTTGTAGATATCGACACCGGTTCCCGGGCGATAGCTCGTGCCACCTTCACCGGCGCCATGGTCTTCGGTATCATTTTCGTTGTAGGTGGTGTTACCCTGGCCAAGACCGTTAATGTCGAAATCTTCCATCTCAATCTTGCCCGGAATGGCAAAGGCTTCGCCCTTGAAAAGTCCGCGGGGAACCGGCTTGACAACCAAGCGGAGCAGCGCAGAACCGTGAGCCGGAAGTTCGATTGAAACGTGAGAAAGCGGGCCCAAGTCCTTCTTTTTCCAGGCATCGCGAACTTCCACTTCGCCTTCCACGCCAAGGTCTGCAAAGTTGCATTCGACAGTCTGGGTAGAAGAGTTGTTATTGAGGAGCGCCACGGCAATGTCGCCGTTCTTCAAGGGCTTTGTCCAAACCTGCTTACCATTCACATCAGAGATGCGGTGTCCCTGAACGCCCAAGGAGTCCTGGTTAATAGCAATCATGTCCTTGTTCAGGTAGAGTTCCTTAGTCTCGTTACTCATGCTGCGCACGTCAGAACTGATCATGATGGGAGCAGCCATAATAGACCACATCGTCATCTGGGAGCGTTGTTCTTCGTAAGAGAGGCCCCTGTTGCCGACTTCGAGCATGTCCGGGTCATTCCAGTGACCAGGCTTTGCAATTTGCCAGTACTTGTTGTTGGCATCGATAATTTCGTAGACGCCGCGATACCAAGAAGTCGAAATCCATTCAGGACCGATATCGAAAGTGGTACGCCAGAGGTTCGCAATTTTTGGCATCCACTCCTTGTATTCCCACATGCAAATGCTGAACACGATGTCGCGTCCGGAATTGCGGAGGGCCTTGGACATGGCGGTGTAATCTTTTTCCTGGGTATTCGGGTCAGAATCGCAGTTGTCGTACTTCCAGTAGTCAACGCCCCATTCGGCGAGTTTCTTGGCGTCCTGTTCTTCGTGACCGTTGGAACCGCTCTGGCTATCCCATTTGCTGTTGTAATGGTGGCAAGTACGTTTGCCGCGGTCGCCGTAAAGGCCGAACTTAAGGCCCTTCGCATGCACGTAATCGGCAATGGCCTTCATGCCGCTCGGGAAGGTTTTCGGATTATTCTGGAGGTTGCCTTGCGCATCGCGCTTGGTGTCCATCCAGTTGTCGTCGAGGTTCAGGTAAATATAGCCCGCGTCCTTCAAGCCAGAAGACACCATCGCGTCGGCGATTTCCTGAATCTGCTTTTCGTTGATGTTTTCGTGGAATACGTTCCAGCTGTTCCACCCCAGCGGGGGCGTAAGCACCAAACTATCGGGATGGGCAAAGGCCTGAGAGGCCAAACCACAAAAAGCAAGGGCGATAGCCCCGCCGAACGAGTATTTTTTTAAGCCAAACATCTTCATCACTCCATGATGATATTTACACCTAAAAAAATATTCTTAAAAAAGGAAAAACACACACCTAAAAGAAAGGCATCATTGATTATTTATCAATGATGCGCTATGGGAAAAATGGCGTTTTTTAACGGGAAACGGGCACCAGGAGCGACTTTTCGCCCTTCAAGCTCCGCAAAAGATACACACCCTTAGTGAACCCAGCCTGCTCAAGCGATTCGGCAATGCCCGCACCATGAATTTCAACCAAGCCGAGCCTGCTTCCGTGTATATCGAACACGGCGTACGCCGATGGTTGCTCACGCATGTACTGTACCCCACGCAAAGTCGACGGATCTTCCTCAGGAATTTGCGCGGCATCGAGTTTTGCAATTTTCACGTTGTCGAGCGTAAGCGTTCCCGTCGCAGCACCGGCATTGAAACTCAGGCGGCTGTTCGTATCGGTCGCGGCCGTCATCTGGAACTTGAACGAATAGGTTTTCATATCCGTGCCAAGATTAAAATTCTGCTTTTCCTTGAGGTAGCTCGCCCACGGATCGTTGTGCTGTTCCACGTTCACCTCAAGCGTACGGGCAGCCCCTGCGCTTGCATCAAAGCTCACCTCGTACCACTGGTCCTTTTCAAGATGCAAGTCGTGCTGAATCAGCTGCACCTGGTAATTCTGCGTACCGACCGCCGAAATATCAAACACATACTTGCCATCCTTCGCATCACCAGTCGCAGCGGCATCGCCATGTAGCTGCAAGTCCCAAGCCACGGCGCTCGAATCGAAGCCGCCGTTAAAGACTTCATCGCGGTTCGTAGGCACGACAATCGCAGGTGTCGGCGGCGGAAGAGAGGATCCATCCAGCGAATAGTTCTTCACAAAGTTCCAGATTTCCACGCTCGTGTTCACGCTCACGGCCTCGTCCATGGAATACCAGTGGCCCTTTCCTTCGATTGTCAGCAGGCGCACTTCTACATTGTCGGTGCAAC